>DASQFE010000344.1:0-6221 GCA_035633295.1 Ilumatobacteraceae bacterium
CACTACGCCGCCACGATCCATCACGGCATCGACACGGCCAGCTTCGCCGTGCATCGCGCACCGGGAGATCACCTGCTGTTCTTCGGGCGGATCCACCCCGACAAGGGCACCGCGCACGCCATCGACATCGCGCGGCGTGCCGGCCGTCGGCTCGACATCGCCGGCATCATCCAGGACGAGCGGTACTTCCGGGAGGAGGTCGAGCCGCACCTCGACGGCGACCACGTCCGGTACCTCGGCCCCGTCGCCGCGTCGGAACGCACAGACGTTCTGGGGCGGGCCCACGCCCTGCTCCATCTGATCGACTTCGACGAACCCTTCGGCTACAGCGTGGTGGAAGCAATGGCATGTGGAACGCCGGTGATCGCCCACGATCGAGGCTCGATGCGCGAACTCATCGACCACGGCACGACCGGGTTCCTCGTCTCCGACCCTGAGGGGACCCTCGAAGCGGTCGATGCGGCCGCGGACCTCGACCGTGACGCGATCCGCGCCGTCGCGGTAGCCCGCTTCGACACCACCACGATGATCGACCGGTACGTCGCCGTCTACCGAGCCATGCTCCGCCCACCCACCTGACTGAAACATGCACGAGTCTGTGCGCTGGGTGACCTGCGCTGGGTGACCGAATCCCCGCACATTTCGGTCGATGAGCGAAGGGACCAAGATTTCTCGACTCGTCGCGATGAATTTCGGGTGTGCGATCCGTCTTGACTGTTACATCCCGATCGCCACCGATTCCAGGAGGAACCCATGTCCCTGCATCCGTATCTGTTCTTCACCAACAGGACCCGCGAAGCGATGACCCGCTATCAGGAGATCCTCGGCGGCCAGCTCGACATCATGAACCTGGCCGACCTGCCCGCGAGCGAAGAGACCCCGTTCGACGCTCCGGCCGACTTCGTG
Source organism: Ilumatobacteraceae bacterium (assembly GCA_035633295.1). Lineage (GTDB taxonomy): Bacteria > Actinomycetota > Acidimicrobiia > Acidimicrobiales > Ilumatobacteraceae > Sva-07. Next base: position 907 of record DASQFE010000344.1, read on the forward strand.
ATCCATGCAGCGCTGAGTTTCGGCGACGGCAACCTGCTGATGGCCTCCGACGATCCGGGTGGCGACGGCACCGGCGTGAAGGGAGCGGCGGTGAACTACACCCTCGCCGACGCCGACGAGGCCCGTCGGGTCTTCGCGGCGCTTGCCGACGGCGGGTCGGTCGGCATGGCGCTCGGCGAGACGTTCTGGTCGCCGCTGTTCGGTTCGTGCGTCGACCGGTTCGGTGTGTCGTGGATGGTCAACGTCGAGCCGCAAGGGGTGAACTGATGCGCATCGTCGTCGGAGAGTTCATCAGCCTCGACGGCGTGGTGCAGGCACCTGGCGGCGCCGAGGAGGATACCGACGGCGCGTTCGCCCACGGTGGCTGGTCGATGCCGTACTTCGATCCCGAGACCCTCGGTGGCTTCATCGACGAGGCCATGCAGACCACCGACGCGCTGCTGTTCGGTCGCCGCACCTGGCAGACGATGGCCGCAGCCTGGCCGGACCGTGACGACGGCAGCGACCCCTTTGCAACGCGCATGAACACGATCACCAAGTACGTCGTGTCGAACACGCTCGCCGATGCCGACCTGACGTGGGCCAACTCGATCCTCGTCGACGGCAACGACGTGGTGAACGCCGTTGCCGAGCTGAAGCGGTCCCAGGGCGGCGACCTTGCCGTGATGGGCTCCTCGCAACTCGCCCGCACGCTCACCGCCGCCGGTCTCGTCGACGAGTACCGGCTGATGATCGAGCCCGTCCTGCTCGGTGGCGGCAAGTCGGTGTTCCCGATGGACGGCGAGCGCCGACCGCTCGAACTCGTGAGCACTTCCACCAGCCCGACCGGCGTGGTGATGTGCGTCTACCGGCCCAGCGAGACCCCAGCTACGCCCGATTGGCACGGCTGAGCGATGCCGCGCATCATCACCAACTTGTGGTTCGACACCGAGGCCCTCGAAGCGGCCGAGTACTACTGCTCGATCTGGCCGAACGCTGCGATCACCCGGGTTGCTCACTACACCGAGGCCGGACCCGGCCCCGCCGGCACCGTGGTCACCGTCGACTTCCACCTCGATGGCAATCCGTTCACGGCCATCAACGGCGGGCCCGAGTTCCACTTCACCGAGGCGGTGTCGCTCCTCATCGACTGCGCCGATCAGGACGAGGTCGACTACTACTGGGATGCCCTCTCGGTTGGCGGCGAGACTTCGATGTGCGGCTGGCTGAAGGACCGCTACGGCCTGTCGTGGCAGGTGTGCCCCGACGAGCTGGGCGCGCTGATCGCGGATCCCGACCCGGCCCGAGCCGATCGAGCGTTCCGGGCGATGCTGTCGATGACGAAGATCGACATCGCCGCAGTGCGCGCCGCGGCCGACGCCACCAACGCGATCGACGCCGCCGGCGCGTGACTGCCCGTGATCTTCAGGCGGTCGACGAGCTGTGCCGGCTCGTCGTCGCCGCCCGCCGACTGGGATGTGACGTCCACCTGACCGGCGTCGACCCCGATCTGCGGGCGCTGCTCGATCTCGCCGGAGTCGCGGATCTGATCTGCGGGTGCCCGGCAGGCGAAGCGGTTCACCACCCCGACGACTCTGGAGTAGATCTACGATGACGAACGTGACCATTTCCGCACCAACCCCGGCCGTGGCCGATCTCGAGGTCTACCGGCGCGAGCTGACCGGCTACTGCTACCGGATGCTGGGATCGGGTTCGGAGGCCGAGGACGCAGTGCAGGAAACGATGCTGCGGGCGTGGCAGGCCGCCGACCGGTTCGAGGGTCGCGCAAGTGTTCGGAGCTGGCTCTACCGCATCGCCACCAACGTGTGCACTGACATGGGCCGCAGCCCCCAGCGCCGCGCGCGGCCGGTGGATCTCGGCCCGGCCCGCCCGCCCGATCCGGTGCATCTCACCGACGTCCTCCCGGACGGCCGCTGGATCACACCGATCTCGGACTCAGCGGTCATCGATCTCGATGGCGACCCGGCTGAGGTTGCCGCGCAACGTGACACCATCCGCCTCGCGTTCGTCAGCGCGCTCCAGCGACTTGCCGCGAGACCGAGGGCGGCGCTCGTGCTCTGCGACGTGCTCCGATGGCCCGTGGTCGATGTGGCTGAGCTGCTCGACACCACGGTCGCAGCGGTGAACAGCTCGCTCCAACGCGCCCGAGCCACCATCGCCGAGGCGCCGGTGGCGGGGCCGACCGTCGCATTGTCGGATGATCAGCAGCGGCTCCTCGAGCGCTATGTCGACGCGTTCGAGCGCTACGACATGGACGCGCTCGCGGCGCTGCTCCACGACGACGTGGTCCAGACCATGCCGCCCTACGCGATGTGGCTCGAGGGGCGCGACGACATCATCACCTGGTACGTCGGCGCGGGCATCGGCTGCTACGGCTCACGACTGCTTGCCGGTCAGGCCAACGGCTGCCCGGCGTTCGCTCAGTATCGGATCGACCCCGACGGCGGTCACGCCCCGTGGGCGCTGCAGGTGATCGAGCTTCGCGGCGCCCGCATCGAAGCCATCCACGCGTTCCTTGACACCGAGGCATTCCAACGGTTCGGCTTCCCGGCACATCTTCGTCCCGACGTGTAACGCTTGGGTCTGGCCGCAAACGCTACGCATCAGGCGTCGCGGATCTTGCGGTCCATGTGCTCGTGGTGGTGGGCGATCGTGCATTCGCGTTCGTTGAGGATGGGACGACGGCAACCAACATCTCCACTGCACGATCGCCGAGCGGACCCCCCACGCGTGACCGCCCGCTGATGGGCAGGCTCGCTCAGGTGAGGCTGCCGGCTGTCTGGGCCTTCTTGACCGCGGCCTTCACGACGGGGATCTCGTCGTCGGCGAGCGGTTGCATCCACTGCTTACGGGCGAGCGCGGCCTCGATGAACGGCGCCAGCTCGGCCTGCTTGCGCTGCTGACGGTCGGCCTCCTCGGCGGCGAACTCGGGCATCACCTCGGCGGCGAACAGCTCGAGTGACGAACAGATGTCGGCATGACGGTTGCGGCCGGCCTGCTGGATGAAGATCACCTGATCGACGCCGACGTTGCGCATCTCACGAAGATGACGACGGGCATCGGTCGGGGTGCCGATGCAGCTCGCGTAGGTGCCGTTCTGCGCGGCGGCCGCGGCGATCCGCTTGTCGGTCGAGTCGGGCGAACGGTGAGCCTGGAACTCACCCCACAGATCGGTCCGTCCAGGAGTCTGGTCGTGAGCGACGAGCGCGTTGAGCGCATACCCGAAGAACTCGAAGCCTTCCTGACCGCGCCGGATCGCCTCCGCCCGATCATTGTCGAGCGAGAACCCCGTGACGAGCGCGACATTGGCGTTCACCGTGTGGCCGAGCGGCACACACTCGTCGCTCTTGATGATGTCGTAGTAGATCTCGACCCAGGCCTTTGCCTCGTCGGGATCGATGAAACTGAACGCCAGCGCTCCGAGCCCATTGCGGGCCGCCACCTTGATCGTGTCGCGATTGGTGCATGCCATCCACATCGGTGGATGCGGCTTCTGACGCGGCTTGGGCAGCACGTTGCGGCACGGCATCGAGAAGTGCTCCGAGGTGTATCCGGGATACGGGTCGAGCACCATCATGTTGGCGATCTGCTCGGCAGCTTCGAGCGACATCGCCCGCTTCTCCTTGGCCGGGATGGCGAATCCGTGCAGCTCCAGGCGCGTTGCGCCCTCACCGATACCGAAGTCGACTCGACCGTTCGAGATCAGGTCGAGCGTGGCGATCCCCTCGGCGGTGCGGGCCGGATGGTTGTAGTTCGGGATCACCTGGCGGATGCCGTGCCCGAGCCGGATCCGGTTCGTTCGAGCAGCAGCAGCCGCAAGGAACACCTCGGGTGCCGAGGAGTGCGAATACTCGTCGAGGAAGTGGTGCTCCACCTCCCACGCGTAGTCGAACCCGAGCCGGTCGGCGAGCTCCACCTGGTCGAGCGCGTCGCGGAGGAGCTCGTACTCGTCGTCAACACTCCACGGCTTCGGAAGTTGATGTTCGTAGAAGATGCCGAACTGCATCCGTCCAGCACAGCACACCGGACCCCTCGAACGCCGATCGAAGCCCGGGCTCGTCGCGGTCACGCTTTGAGCTGCGGGCCAGACGCTGGTCGGCAGCGATGCAGCCACGTAGGGTGCTGGCATGTGTGGATGCCTGCTCCTCCTCGTCGGCGCTGTGTTCCCCCGCACCGCGATCGTTCTGTTGGAAATCTTCACCAATTGGAACGACACGGCCTTCGACAGCTTCTGGATCGGGTTCATCGGCTGGTTGTTCCTGCCGTACACCACCCTTGCCTATGTGCTGATGGATCAGTTGGGTGATCCAATCAACGGATTCGGCTGGGTGATCGTGTTGTTTGCGTTCCTGGTTGATCTCGGCAGCTGGTTCGGATCGGCGCGCAACCAGCAACAACGCATGGCGGTCTGACGCAGGTTCGACCTCGGCCCGACATCGTCCGTTGCGGCAGTGACAGGATGTCGGCATGCGACTACCCCGCGAGTTCGAACTCGCGGCCGACGCCCGCATGGCACTGGGACAGATCCTCGGAATCATGTCGGACCAGGTGATGTCGGGCGACGTGACCCGCTGGGATGTCGGCCGACTGATGGAGGTCGAGATGCGACTCGGGATCACGCTCGGCGTCGATGACATCGGTCGAGGCGCCGACGAGTCGGCACTCGTCACCATCGGCATCGATGACGCCGCGCTCCTCCTCGACGGGATGGCCTACACCGAGATCGCGTCAGCCGACCTGCCGTGGATCGACATGGTGCGTTGGACCGCCGACTTCGTCAGCACCGAACTGCGCCAACACTGGACCGACGCCGAATGGCTGTCGGTCGCGGCGGCGTGAAACGTCACGTTTGACCCGGCACCGTGCCACGGGTCTTTCCGGACCCGACCCCAACAGACCGGCGAGCTGGCCGCTGCTCTACGGTGCACGACGTGACGGAGACCGACGGCCGCAGGGCGTTGCAGATCGGGCTCGTCGCCGTGGTCACCCTGGTGGCGTTCGAAGCGCTCGCCGTCACCACGATCCTGCCCGAGATCGAAGCCGACCTCGGCGGCATTGCCTGGTACGGGTGGGTCACGAGCGCCTTCTTCCTCGGCACCATGATCGGGATCGTCTTCGCCGGCGACCAGGCCGACCGGCGAGGGGCGGGACCTCCCTACGTGATCGGCCTCGTCCTGTTCGCCGTCGGGCTCGCCATCGGCGGGTTCGCGCCGAGCATGCCGGTTCTCGTCGTCGGCAGATTCGTGCAGGGTTTCGGCGCCGGCGTGGTGCCGGCGATCGGATACGTCGCGATCGGTCGTGCGTTCAGCGTGCAG
>DASQFE010000345.1:0-2713 GCA_035633295.1 Ilumatobacteraceae bacterium
TGGAGAACGCAGCGGTCCCGTGCCAGCGGTGATCTGGCCGGTGTTGGCAATGCCGATGCGCCAGGAGACGTCGGAGCGCAGTTCGTTCGGGCTGAACACCGCGACGGCCTCGGTGAAATCGGCGTAGACGTTGATGTCAAACTGGTAGGCGTCCACGCCCACGGTCGACATCACGTCGACCACCTTCGCATCGACCTCGTCCCCATCGGCAGGCGCCACCGCTCCCGGTACGGCGCCGTTGGCGCATTGCCCTGCGTTCGGTGCATCGAAGGCAACCGTTGGACATGGGATCGCACCCGACTCGATGAGCGACGCCTCCGAACGTTGCAGGTCCCAGTACGGCTCGGCATAGTCGCTCACCCGTAACTCGCCATCTCCGGATTCCGCCGAGCCGACCACCCATCCGGGCCCCTCATCGAGCGGGCGTACCTCACCGGAGACGCCGACCACCTCGGCCAAGCGCCGCGCCTCCTCGGAGCTGGATGGCTCCGACGACAGCTTCCACATCGGGGCGGCCCTTGCCGGGAACTCGAGACCATCGAGGTTGCTCGCCGGCGGCCACGGCGCCGCCGGATCGAGCATCCTCGCCAGCTCGGAATCCGCTGACACGGTGATCACCTCCGTCGCAGCAGGCACCGCTCCGGGAAGCGTCCCTGGCGGCCCGGTGACCGACTCGGGCGTCTCGCCGCACGCCGCCAGGGCGACTATTGCGAGCATCAACATCACCCATCGCATCGTCAACAACGATCCCACCGAGCGACGCGCACCCAAAGCGAATTCTCGATGAACAGTTCACTCGACACATGAGCCACCAGTGAAGCCGGCGCCACCGAGCGGCACCAGGGCCTCCCTCCGGAGACTCGATCGATGGTCTCCTTCGTCTGTCTCTCCCGAAGGCGGCAGCGGCTCTGATCGCTTCAGCTGGCGGCCAACGCGTCGAGTCGGGCGATCTCGTTGTTGCTGGCCGGCTTGACCGTTGCGGCAAGGTCGATGAGCGCCGTCACATCTCCAGTCACGGCACGCGACAGTGCCAGCCACGTTCCACCGTCCTGCCAAACCACGAACTCCACGAACTCACTGTCTGGTGGCGTGGCGAAGCCGGTCGTGGTCGTGCCATCCGCTCGTCGAACCTCGACTTCGATTTCATCGTCGAGGCTGTAGCGGGCCTCGCTGACCGGATCCTGACCCTGGATCGGCCAGGTCGCGAGAACGATGCTCGAGCCGTAGGTGAAGTTCTCCAAGCTCGGAGTCGGTGTCGAAGCAGGATCTCCGTACAGCGACCGAGTTCCGTCAACAGGTGTCGAGCTTCCGGTCGCTCCCGCAAGGAACTGGCCCACGCTGCGAGCGCTGCCTGTCTCCACCCACCCCATCGGCACCCGCTCGCCGTTGAAGGACACCGCACCGTCGGACCATTCCGCTGTTGCCAGCAACTCGACCGCTGTCTGTTCGTCAACGTTCAACGTGAACAAGCCGACCGTCGCTCCCGCGACAGTGGGCCCGGCATAGATCCTTTGGTTCTCCCCCTCAGTCAGCCACCAGAACGTACGACCTCCAGCATCGATCTCGGTTCCCTGCGCTCGCACCTCTTCGAACGGCGCACCGGCCGCATCGAACAACAGCAACCCCTGTTGGGGCTCTTCGTCATCATCGGGTGACCCCTGCGCGGAGAACGCCCATCCCGCAAGGAGGGCCGGGTCCGGCGCCCCAGCGACCTGCGCGTCAAGCAGCGACAACGAGGCCGATTCCGCAAGCACGTAACGGGACACGGCTTCGACGGTGATGTCCGCCGTGGGAACAGGCGAGGACACCACCGAGGTCGACTCGTTCCTGCTTGCACAGCCGCCGATCGCAATCACGACCAGTCCCAGGCCGATCGATACGAACGTTCCACGGAACCCCACGGCTCTCATCAACTCATCGTGCCATCACATACCAATCGGGCAGACGAATCCATGCAACGTTCACCGACCAGACACCTGGGCTCAACCTGATCAAGATGAGCCCATCGCTACACGCACACTTCGACACGCAGAATCCCACCCATCCAACGGGACGCGCCGCAGCACCACGGCCCAAGCCGGGCACTCGATATTCACATCACCGAAGAGGCGGCGGCGCCTCGGAGTCGTCGTTGTCGTGAACGGGCCGCCGGGTCGTACTCTTCGTGAATGACTGAGTTGTCGCGTGATGAGGCCGAGTCGTTTGTCAAGGCGGTCGTGCAGCTCGCGTCGATGGCAGATCGCGTTCTGCCGCCGCGGAGTTCCCCGCTGACGGCTCGGCTTGTGGAGCATCTCGGTGGTGTCGGCGATGACGTGTCGAGCACGTCGATGTCGGTCCCGGTGATCGAACGCGTCAACGTGCAGCTCGCGTTCAACGCGTACGAGGCAGCGGCGGATCGTTTCGATGTCATCGGGCTCCAGAGCGACATCGGCAACTACGGAGGTGTCTCGCTCGCGGGTCTGATCACGGGCTCGTGGCACGGGCCGGGTGAGGCGGCTCGCCAGTACGTGTCGGTGGATGTCGACGTTGACGAAACCATTGATTGTTTGCGGTCCGGACTTGTTCTGACAGAGTGGACTGTTGTTGTACGGGCCGCCCGGCACCGGCAAGACCCACACCATTGCCTACCTCACGGGCCGCATGCGAGACCGCACGACAATCATCCTCACCGGCGGCGCCGTCGCAGCAGTTGGCCAAGCCGGAACCATCGCCC
>DASQFE010000346.1:0-3562 GCA_035633295.1 Ilumatobacteraceae bacterium
ATAGGTGTTCACTGGTTCTCCGATGCTCACGGGCCAGTCGAACAAAGACCGATAGAAATCCGGAAGGTCAGGGCCGGGGCGGCCCATGATCTCGAAGTGCACAATCGAGTTCGCCATCAGCGCCAGTCTTCGCAGCCCGCCACGCTCAGTCAAGTGCAAGTCGGCCGATACGGCCCATCCGGGGCGCTCCTGGTTGAGCTGCGCCGGCCTTGTCCCTTGGGAGTATCGAGTACCGCATCTGGGCCGCGATGCGGCGCGAGTTCCTGCGGCGCCTTCGGGTTACGGGGCGGGTGTTATCGAGTGGCCTGGACGACACCTGGGGGGCAGTGTCACGGATGCCTCCGCCGGCGTGTGGCGGGCCGGCTATGCGGCCTCTGGCTTCCGGGAGAGGGACATCACGTGGAGACGCGCCCCGCGAGTTGGGTGGATTGTCTCGCGTTGCAGGATGAATCTGAGACGGCGCATTACGGCGCCAGATGCAGAGTTCTCGGGCTCATAGATGCTCACGATGTCGTCGAGGCGGAGAACATCGAACCCGTAGTCGACCCAGGCTCGCCCGGCCTCGGTTGCGAACCCTCGACCTCGGTACTCCTCCCCGAGCCGCCAGCCGACCTCAACCGCAGGAAGAATCTCAGGGAGGAAGGTTGGTATCGAGAGCCCTGCCCAGCCAGCGAGCTCGCCGGTGTCGCCGACGACGACTGCCGAGACCGCGATGCCAGGATCTCGGTAACGATAGATCGTGCGTTGCAAGAACGACTCGGTCTCGTCCCGTGACCAGCCACGACCAAAGGGGTAGTGCCAGAAAGACTCCTCGGCGTGGAGCGAAGCCAGCTCTTCGAGGTCGGCCATCTCCAGCGGGCGAAGCACGAGTCGATCCGTCTTCAAGGTCGGCCACCCCATCTCCGAAGCGTAGAGGAGACGTGTCGCCCCGAACGCCGGGTCCGCACGCTGAGTGTTCTGCGACAGAATGATGTCGTGCCTCTCGTCGATGTCAGGTACTCGGACGATGTGTCGGATGATGAGTTGCGTCGTCTCGCCCAACTCCTTCCCGACCTCATCGCCGAGGCGGTGGACTGTCCCGAAGAACCCTGGACCGGTCCTGCGGGCCCCGGAGACATCGAGGTCCGCTTCCGGCCGAGAGGCGACTTCGACATCGGTGAGTTTCGCTACGTGATCGAGATACGAACGAAACTGTTTGCCAGCCGGCTCGACGACAAGCAGCGCCGTGCCGACGTCGTTCGCAATGGTCTTTCGGCGCTCGGGTTCGGAACGGTGGGTGTGTGGCTCGTCCTGCTCGATGGAGCGTGGAGCCAGACCTGACGGCCCTGGGCGTGCTCGCCTCCGAGCTGCCGAGGTGGCACCTACGCCGGGTCGGTGACGGGATTACGAGGCGCGGGACTTGGGCCTGATTGATGATGGAAGGGCGTTACGGCCGGTTGTCGTAGCGTTCAGAGCGCCGGTCGGCATGGCTCGACTAGGGCCTGTCACCCTTCGGGTTGACCTCACTACGAATAGTCTGTCGGCCGGTGTTCTGACCCGAGGTGTGGCTCGAAGGAGGCGCGAGCCCGACAACCACGAATCAGGAGTGCCTGCCTCGGTTTCCCACTCACCGAGAGGAAGGCATCTTGAAATGACTGTGATGATTGGCATCGATCCGCACAAGGCGTCACACACCGCCGTCGTGATCGACAACACCGAGTGTGAATGCGCCACGGCTGGGCAGCAGCACGGTGGGTGTTGCTGCCGCAGCGCGAGGATCATGCGTTCCGAACGTCGGGCGATCGGCCGTTGGTGAGAGTCCCACCACAACGGCTGGCGGAGCGGCAACGCGATCGGCGATCGTCGCAGATGAGATGCTGGTGCAGTGAGGAGTGGGCCGTTGTGGCGTGTCGAGGTTCCCGAGCGCCCGTCGGTGCTGCTGTGCGGGAGCGTCGTGGGTTCGAGCACACGAACCGAGACGTCGAGTTCCAACCTGGAGGCCATGCTTGCGGAGTGTCGAGCACTCTGGTGCGAGTTTCCGCCGACCGATGAAATGGCGAGCAGTCCTCTGCTCGCAGCTCACGGGTTGTCATCCGATGGCCTGACGACGCTGATCGATGATCCACTCGCGCTGCGGCTCGTCGACGCGTGCGAGCACCTCGGCGTCGACCGGGCCTCGCTCGAACCGATGCGTCCGTGGCTCGCTGCGCAGATCATCGACGCAGCGCACGCCACCACTTGTGAGCTTGATGCATCGAGCAGTATCGAGGCGGTCCTCACTCGTCGCGCCTCGTCGCTGGGCGTGGAGTTGCGCTACGAGTACCCCGCCGCCGACAAGGCCTTCGGACTGTTCTCCGGGCTCAACCGAGATCACGAGCGCGACTACCTGTCATGGACAATCGATCGGTCCGTTCACCCCGCCGGTACGTGCGCGACAGCCGCACGGTCGTGGATGCAAGGATCACTCGCAGAGATCACCAACGAAACACAAGAGTTCCGCCGTTGCTATCCCCAGCTACACGACGTCCTCGTCGTCGCCCGAAATCGCGCATGGGTCCCGCGGGTGGTCGACGCAATACTCGGCTCGGGCTCCCCAGCAACCGTGATCGTCGGCGCCGGCCATCTCGTCGGCACCGGCAGCATCCCTCAGCTCCTCGACCGCCATGGGCTCGCGGTCCGAAGGATCGACTTCTCGACTGAAACATGATCCGAACCAGTGGGACCGACAGAGCTTCCCGCAGTTCCCAAACACGACACGAATGAACGGATGTGCCCGTGAAAGTGCGGCGTCACGGTTGGGCCGGACTGTGCGGGTGACCGCTCGACGGGAACCGGATTATTGAGCGGCGATATCGAGCGGCGCGGACGGCATCGGGGAGGGTGGTTCTATTGGACGATGTCGACTGGATGCCCGATCACGAAGACACCATCCGCGTCGCCGGCAGGCGCGCATCGTGCGAGCTCGAACAACGCTTCGGGATCGGTCACGAAGCCGGAGATCGCACCTGCCGGGTGGAACCCACCGCCTGCCGAGATCAATGTGCCGATCGGTATCCGGGTGCCATCACGGAGCAGCACCTCGCTCGAGACGGGATCCCAGCGGGTTCCCGCCGCCCAGACCAGTGCCACCAGAATGGCAGCACCGCTGCTGTCGCCCAAGAACAGACAGCCGTCGACCAGCAGGACCACGCCGACTCGGCGTGCTTCCCGCCACAGTTCGACGGCGACGCGCAAATGACCGGTCGATATCGAGAACGAACCGGGCGTCCTCCCATCCGCACTGGATCGTCGTCATCCTGCGATAGCTGGCGATCTTTCGCGACGCACCGCTGACGCGGTGCGGTGACTCCCGCGCGCTCGGTCTGAACCGATATCGCAGCGTTGATCTACGCGGACGTGATCGTCTGAGCCGTCACTCCTTGGTCGGTGAAACCACTCGATGCGAGATCCTCACTGGGATCATGCGCGTGAGGGCGGCGTCAGCGCAGCCGGTGCCAACGACTTCGCCGGCCGTGTTCAGTATCTCGAAGGTGGCGGTGCTCGTCGCGTCTCGATGGTCGTCGTCGAGAGTGATGGCTTGGGT
>DASQFE010000347.1:0-10345 GCA_035633295.1 Ilumatobacteraceae bacterium
TCCTCGGCCAGATCTCCATTCTGAAGGTGCTCTCCGGCACGATCCGCGCCGACGACATCCTCGTCAACTCACGCTCGGGCACGAAGGAGCGGCTGCACAACCTGATCTCGCTGACGGGTGGCGCGCAGACCCACGTGGACACCGTCGGCGCCGGCGACATCGTGGCGGTGACCAAGCTCGCCGACACCCGCACCGGCGACACGCTCGCCCCCGACGGCACGCCGGTCACCGCCGTGCTGCCGCCATTGCCCCGCCCGGTCTACGGCATGGCGATCGCCGCGGCCAAGCAGTCCGACGAGGACCGGCTTGCCACCACGTTGCACCGACTCGTCATCGAAGACCCCACCCTCGCCGTCCACCACGACGACTCGACGGGCCAGACCGTGCTCAGCGGCGGCGGCGAGACGCACGTTCGCGTCGCGTTGTCACGCATCGAGCGAGCCGGGGTGCAACTCGACGTCGACGACGTCCACGTGGCCTACCGCGCCACGCTTGCCGCGCCGGTCGAGGTGGAAGGCAGGTACAAGAAGCAGACCGGCGGCCACGGCCAGTTCGGTGTGGCAACCGTGCGCTTCGAGCCGCTCCCGTCGGGTTCCGGTTTCGAGTTCCGCAGCGAGGTGAGCGGCGGTGTGATCCCGAAGAACCTCGTGCCCGCCGTCGGTGCCGGTGTCGAAGAAGCCATGGCGCGTGGCGGACGCGACGGCTTCCCGATCGTCGACGTCCGCGCCGTGTGTACCGGCGGAAAGCACCACGCGGTCGACTCCTCGGAGATGAGCTACAGGATGGCCGGATCACTTGCTCTGCGCGAGGCCGTCGCCCAGGTCGGCATCGACGTGCTCGAGCCGATCAGCGAGATCCATGTCCACGTGCCGGTCGCCCATCATGGCGACACGCTCGGCGACCTCAATTCCCGGCGCGCTCACGTGCTGGGCACCGAGACCGACGAGTCCGGCCTCACGTCCATCCACGCGCTGGTGCCCACGGCGGAGATCATCCGCTACGCCATCGACCTGCGCTCACTCAGTGGCGGCAGCGGCTCATTCGAAGTCGACCACCACGGCTATCAGCCGCTCCCCGCCAACCTCGTCGACAAGGTCCGCCAAGCCGCCGAAGAGGCAGCCACCGGGTCCTGACCCCATCCCCACCCCCACTCAACCCCACCCATCCCGTTTGCGTGACACTTCGGTTGGGACGGCCCAATCGTTCTGTCACGCAAACCACGGTGGTGCCGGGCGGGGAGGACGGTCAGTACTTGATGCGGAAGCCGCGCTCGGCCGCAACGACCTCGTCGGTCACGGCGATCCCGGTCACCTGAGCTCGCGATGGTCCCTGCCGACACCAGGTCAACAGCTGTTCGACGTCGTCGCGCGGACCTTCGGCCACCACTTCGACGGTGCCGTCAGGCCGATTGCGAACCCAGCCGCGCAGGCCGAGCCGCTGCGCCTGCGCCCGACAGCTGTCGCGGAAGAACACCCCCTGCACCCGCCCCGACACGATCGCCCGACACCGCACCTCGCTCATGTACACATACCTACCGCATCGAGCGACCCACCTGATCGGATGAAGGAGCCCACATGACGATCGTCGACAGTTCTGAGACCAGCTACGACGTGATCGGTGACGTCCATGGACACGCCGATGCGCTGATCGGGCTCCTGCGCCAGATGGGCTACGCCGAACGCACGGGTGGGTGGCGACACCCGGATCGTCAGGCGATTTTCGTCGGCGATCTGATCGACCGGGGCCCGCAGCAACTCGAGACGATTGACATCGTGCGGCGGATGGTCGACGCCGGCGCCGCCCAAGTTGCGCTCGGTAATCACGAGTTCAACGCCGTCGCCTACGCCACACCGCGTGACGGAGGCGGCCACCTGCGTCCACACAGCAGAAAGAACCGCAAGCAACACGCGGCATTCATCGCCGCTGTCACGCTCGATTCGCCCCTCCATCGGGAACTCATCGACTGGTTCATGACCATCCCGCTGTGGCTCGAACTCGACGGGTTGCGGGTCATCCACGCCTACTGGTCGCAGCCCGACCTCTCGTACCTGCGCGGGCGGGTCTCGGCGACGAACACCCTCACCGATGAGCTCGTCATCGACGCCAGCGCGAAAGGCCACCGGGCCCATGCCGCGGTCGAGAACATCCTGAAGGGCCCCGAAGTCAGGCTTCCCAACGGCATGAAGACTCGCGACAAGGACAACCACACTCGATCCAACGTGCGGCTGAAGTGGTGGGACGGGTCTGCGACGAACTGGAGCGACCTGCTCGCGCCCGGCCAGACCGTCGTCGATGCCAACGGCGCGGTCGTCGACGGCCTGCCCGACGAGCCGATCCCCGAGGGGCTGCTTCGGGGCAACGACAGCGACATGCCGGTCATCTTCGGTCACTACTGGTTCGAGGCGCCGCTCGCCGTCACCAATCCACGTGCCCTGTGCGTGGACTACAGCGCCGGCGCGGGCGGCCCACTGGCCGCATATCGCTTCGATGGCGAGCCCACGTTGCGCGCCGACAAGCTCGTCAGCTTTCGTTGAGCCAGACGAGTCAGTAGCCGGGTCAGTTGCCGGGTCAGTTTCCGAGCGCGCCGCGTTCGGACGAGGGTGGAACACCTGTCAGTTCGGTCGCCGACACACCCTTCGCGTGGATCGACAGGGCGATGATCGGGAAGATCACCACCGACAGCAGGCCCGCGCCGACCAGGCCGGCTGCGTTGTCGGGACGCATCTGGCCGGTCGACACGCCGATACTCGTGATCACCACGATGAGCGGGAGGCCGGCCGACTGCAACAGGGCGAGCGCCGCGACATCGTGTCGGGTGAGATCACGGCGGTACAGCAGCGCCGGCAGACCTCGCGCGAGCAGCATGAGGCCCAGGAACATCGGCACCTTCAGCAGCTCGATCGGGTCGAGCAGCGCATCGAGATCGAACCGAACCCCACTGACCACGAAGAACAGCGGGATGAAGAACCCGAACCCGAGCGCCTCGATGCCGTGCTGGACCTCGATCCGAAAGTCGTGCATCGATTCGTCCGCAGCAACCTGACCCGTGTGGCCCACCAGGAACAGCCGGGCCACCATGCCCGCCACAAACGCGCCGAGCAGGATGTCGAGGCCGAACTCGTCGGCAGTCCACACCAGTAGCAGGCAGAGCAGTATCGAAATCCTCACACCGAGCTGTCCACTGGAGTGCAGCGTCCGTTCGATCAGCATGATCGTGCGCGGCCGGGCCGGACGGGTTGCCAGCCATCCGACCAGCGCCGCGATACTTGCGAACGCAACGAGGATCGCTGTGGTACGACCTGGGTTGTCCGTCGTGAGTGCAAGGGAGATGGCGACGATCGGCCCGATCTCACCCACGGCGCCGCTCGCCAGGATGTTGGTGCCGAGGCGCGTCGGGAGCACTCCAGCATCACCGAGGATCGGCAGCAGTGTGCCGATCGCGGTCGTGGTCAGACAGATGGCGACGAAACGGATCGCCGAGGTGACGTCGAGCGCGTAGAGCAGGGTGGCCGCAGCGATCGCCACCACGAGCGAGATCATCCACCCGCCGACCGCCAGCTTCACCGGGCGACCCTTCACCCGGTTGGGATCAACCTCGAAGCCGGCGAGGAAGATCAGGAAGACGAGGCCGAGTTCGGCCAGGAAACTGATCACGTCATCGAGTTCGACCAACCCGAGGACGTACGGGCCGATCAGGATCCCGAGTCCGATCTCAACGACGACTGCGGGTAGCCGCGTCCAGCGCTTCACCACGTCGGAAATGAACGGGCTGAGAACCGCAATCCCGATGATCAGCACGAGCGCCCGGAGCGCCTCGGTCTCCACGAGCGCGAAGTGTAAGTGCGACCGTGGCCCTACAGCCGCACCATCACCTTGCCCTGGTTGGCGCCGCTGAACAGGCGGTCGAGAGCGACGGGTGCATTGTCGAGCCCGTCGACCACATCGACGGCGAACTTCAACTCGCCGCCCATCACCCAGCCGGCCAACTCGCCGATCGCCTCGTTGGCCCGATTCATGTAGTCCATGATGATGAAGCCCTCCATCCGGCCCCGGTTGATGATCAGCATCGACAGGTTGTTCGGACCCGGGCTCGGTGCCTCGTCGTTGTAGGTGGCGATTGCACCGCACAGCACCACGCGGCCGCGCATGGCGAGATTGCCGAGGCCCGCTTCGAGGATGTCGCCGCCGACATTGTCGAAGAACACGTCGACGCCGTTCGGGCAGGCGCTGCGGATGGCGGCCGCCACATTCTCGGTCTTGTAGTTGATCGCCGCGTCGAAGCCGAGCTCGTCGATGAGCCACGCACACTTCTCGTCCGACCCCGCGATCCCGACCACCCGGCAACCCTTGATCCTGGCGATCTGGCCGACCACCGATCCGGTCGCGCCAGCGGCACCCGACACCAGCACTGTCTCGCCCGTTACCGGCTTGCCGACGTCGAGGAGGCCGAAGTATGCGGTGAGCCCGGTGACCCCGAACACGCTCAGTGCTGCGGTCGGATCGATGCCGTCGGGAATCACGTTGCTGCCGGCGCCCATCACGGCGTACTGCTGCCAGCCGGTCATCCCGAACAGCGTGGAGCCCACGGGATAGTCGTCGTTGTTCGACTCGATCACCTCGCCGAGACCGCCGCTGCGGATCGGCGCCCCGATCTCGATCGCCGGCAGATAGGTGTCCATCGCCATCCATCCGCGGATCGTCGGATCGATCGACAGCCAACCGACCTTCACGAGGACTTCACCAGGCCCGGGCGCCGGGATCTCCACCTCGTCGGTCGCGAAGCAGGCGGCTGTCACCGCTCCGGAGGGTCGCTGGGCCAGCGTGATTCGGCGGTTCGTGTCGGTCATTCGCGCACTTTACGTTGCCGCCCGCGCGAATCACCGAGCCCAGGGGCGATCGGGGTCGAACATGTGCAGGTCGAACGTGTGCGACAACTCCTCGAACACCCGCAACCCGCGCACGCTGTTGCCGATCTCGTCGAGGCGTGGAGAGAACGTTGCCGCACCGCCGACACCGGGCAGCATCCCGAGAATCCCACCACCGACGCCGCTCTTGGCGGGGATCCCCACCGAGAACGCCCACTCACCCGCGTAGTCGTACATTCCACAGGTCAACGCCACGGTGAGCATGTCGCGGGTCACCTCACGCGGTACCACCTGCTCGCCGGTGTCGGGATGCACGCCGTGGTTGGCGATCGTTGCGCCGATGAGCGCGAGGTCGGTCGTGGTGACGAGCACCGAGCATTGCGCGAAGTACAGATCGAGCGTCTCCTCCACCCGGTCCTCGACGATCCCTCGGCTCAGCATCAGGTAGGCAATCGCTCGGTTGCGGTTGCCGGTGGTTCGCTCCGACGCCCACACGGCATGGTCGATCTCCGGGCGACGGCCGAGGTACCGCTCGTACATCGAGCGGACCTGCTCGACGCGCTCGTCGACGCTGGCGCCCACCACCAGATCGGTGATCGCGATTGCCCCCGCATTGACCATCGGGTTCGGCGCCCGGTTTGCGTCGTCGTCGAGAGCGATCGAATTGAACGCCTCCCCGGTCGGCGCCACACCGACCCGTTCGAGCACCTTGTCGCGTCCATGCGTCTCGAGTGCCAGGCCGTACATCAGCAGCTTGGAGATCGACTGGATCGTGAACTCGTGGTCGACGTCGCCGACACCGATGCGCTCGCCGTCGGTGGTCACCGCAGCGATGGCGAACCGGTCAGGATCGACCGCCGCCAGCTCGGGGATGTACGACGCCGGTGCCCCCTCCTGCAGCGGTCCGAAGCGCTCGTGCAGTGTGATGCACGACTGTTCGAACCATGCTCGCCGCGCCTGGCGTTCGTCAAGAAAGCTCACTGCTTCGCAGCGTACGACAGCGGCGGGTACGTGCGCTTTCGTGCGGAATAGGTCTCAACGGTTGCGACCAGATCCGCAGAGAACCGACGAGTTCGGTTCGGGCCGGTCACGCGTCGATGAGTTGCTCGCTGAGCGTCCAGAGCGCGTCGGCGCGTGACTCGTCGGTGATGTACGACTCGAAGCCGTTGCGCCCGACATTGCCTCCCGGCACGCCGATCCCACAGTCGGCCAGATACATGCCGCTGTGGCCGACCACATCGGGCGACGTCGCCGCCCACACCTGGGTCGCCGCGCCCTGCGGAATGCTCTTGAACTGCATGCCGCCCGACTCGCCCGACTTGGCGGCGCGCTCCTTCGCGCGGTCGAGCATCTGCTGCATCAGATCGTCGTTCAGGTGCCGGCCGAGGTTGGTCATGATGCCGCCGGGATGCACCGAGAACGCGAGAACGCCGTCGTCGACGAGCCGACGGGCCAGTGACAGTGCATGCAGCGCGTTCGCCGACTTCGACCGGCCGTACGAGATCCACGCGTCGTAGTCGGTGTGCTCGAAGTTGGGATCATCGAGATCGACGTCGGAGATGCCGTGCGCCGCCGACGACAGGTTGACGATGCGTGGCTGATCGCCCGCGATCACGGCGGGCGCCAGCAGGCGCGTCAGTTCGAAGTGGCCGAGGTGATTCGTTCCGAACTGCATCTCGAAGCCGTCAGCGGTGTTCCCGAGTGGACACGCCATCACGCCGGCGTTGTTCATCAGTACGTCGATCGGCTGGCCGGCGTCGAGGAATCGAGCAGCGAATGATCGGATGCTGGCGAGATCGGCGAGGTCGACGACATCGAGCGACACATCGGCGTCGGGCACATCGGCTCGAACACGAGCGGCGGCCTCCTCGTTCTTCGCCGGATCACGCGCCAACATCAGAACCGATGCACCATGCGCGGTGAGGGCCCGAGTCGACTCCTCCCCGAGGCCGCTCGCGGCGCCGGTGATGACGAAGCGCCGGCCCGACAGGTCGAGGCCGTCGAGCACGTCGTCGGTGGTCGATTCACTGGTGAACGTCATGTCGGGACGGTACCCGCGACGTTCGTGCGACCTGCCAGTGGCCGCGCCGTCAGGAACGGCGGTCAGCAACAGCGGTCAAACACAACGAGCCCTGCACAGTACGGTCAGAGCCCATGGAGCCGCCGCCGATCGACCCACCGATCGACCCGGCGATCGCGGCCGTGCTCGACGCCAACGAGGCGTTTTACGATGCGCATGAGCAACGCGACTTCGAAGCGATGCGTGCCGTGTGGGAGCACAGCGACCGGGTGGTCTGTGTACATCCCGGCTGGCCAATCCTGCGGACGTGGCCGGTGGTGGAGGATTCGTGGCGGCGCATCCTTGCCGGGCCCGGACGCAACCAGTTCATCCTCACCAATCACGCCGTCGCGATCGACGGCCACCTTGCCTGGGTGACACTCGACGAGAACCTCGTCGACTCGGGGGGCACGGGAACGGTCGCAGCCACCAACCTGTACGTGCACACCGGGGGCGCGTGGCGCCTCGTGGTGCACCACGGCTCGCCGGTCATCAGTCGCTGAGCGTGGATCGCCGTTCAGGCGGGCTGCGGAATGCCGCTGGCCACCAGCGAGTCGGCCCGCGAATCGATGCGACCCGAACGGCCGATCACTTGGATCGCGACCCGACAGAACGCGCGCTCGCGCGCAACTTCGGGCTCGGTCGGATCGACGAGCACCGCAATGGCAATCGGGCTGGCATCGACGCTCCGGGCTACGTCGACGAGTGCAATCATGAGTTCGGAGGGCACCGCCGAGATTCCGTCGGCCTCGATGGCGTCGGCAAACCGGTCGAGCAGTTGGCGTATCGAGATGGCTTCCATGTACTTCACGCTACGGGCAGCTGATATCAATCACTGGCGATGCTTTATCGTCATAATGATCAGTTATGCTGATGTTCAGTGACCGGTTTGCGTGACCTCGACATGCGTCTCCTGGTGGCGTTCGACGCCGTCGCCACCGAGGGCACGTTCGGCCGTGCCGCAGAGCGTCTCGGCTATACGCAGTCGGCGGTCAGCCAGCAGATCGCCTCGCTCGAACGGCTCATCGGCGAGCAGGTCTTCGACCGGCCGGGCGGGCCGCGCCCCGTCGAACTCACACCACTCGGCGCACATCTGCTCGACCACAGCCGCGCCCTGCTCACCCAACTCGATCGCATCAGCGACGACCTCGACCAGTTCCGCACGGGTGACGCCGGACGGCTGCGCGTTGGCACGTTCCAGAGCGTCTCCAGCACGGTGTTGCCGTCGTTGATCAGCACCATGCAACGGGAGTTGCCGAACCTCGAGGTCATCGCCGTCGAGAACGACTACGACGATGTACTCCAAGCGCAGCTTGCTGCGGGCGAACTCGACATCAGCTTCGTCGTGGGCGACGTGGCCACCATCTTCGACACCCGACACCTGCTCAACGACCCGTTCCGGCTCCTCGCCCGGCCCGGTCAGTTCCCCGAGGGCCCCGTGGCGATCAGCGCGCTGATCGACGAACCACTCGTCGGTCAGCACCAGAATTCGTGCCAGTTGATCAACGAAGCCGGGCTGCGTTCCGGCGGCGTCGAGCCGAGCTACGTGTTCCGAACGAACGACAACGGCACCGTGGCTGCGATGGTGCGCGCCGGCATGGGCGTGGCGGTGCTTCCCCTGCTGTGCATCGAGCCGGAGGATCCACGACTGAGCCTGCACCCGCTCGACCCCGAGTTCGCCGGGCGCGAGATCTCGATCGCCTGGCGCCGCGGCCATACCCTCTCGCCGGCCGCCGAGCGGTTCATCGAACTCGCCGTGGCGGTCAGCGTCGACGTCGAAGCACGCTTCGCCGCACTCGCTGCTCCGGCGCCACGCCGCCGATCACGCTGACCGTTCAGGCAACGTCGGGACACGAGTCTCTGCGGAATACGTCTCAACGGCTGCAACCAGATCCGCAAAGAACCCCCGCCCGTGAGGTCGAGCGGCGGGCGACGACGGCGTAGAGCGGGTCGCTGTGACGTCCCGGGTTGCGGAGCTCGACGACGGCGGGATCGAAGCCCTCGGTCAGATCGAAGTAGGCCTCGACGATGGCACAGCGACCTTCATCGTCGGTGAGCAGCCAGCCGCGAATTGCCTTGGTGGGAAAGCACCGGTTCGAGAACGTCACTGCGAACGGTCCACCAGGCCGCAACACCCGGGCAACCTCGGCGAACACCTCGAGTGGCCGGGTGAGATAATCGACCGACACGCAGCACGTCACCGCATCGAACGACTCGTCATCGAACGGCAGGGTCGGGTCGGCGTTGAGATCCTGAATCGCCCAGCTCGTCGCCATCTCGTTGGCGCGCAGCTCACTCTCGTTCATCCCCATCGCCACCAACCGGCGCGGCGCGCTCCGAAAGTGCGAGATCCACGACGAGCAGATGTCGAGCACGTCGCCGGCCAACTCGAGTTCGTCGTACAGTTCGCCGACGGCGGCGATGGCGCCCTCGTCGATGTGGGTCACGAGCCGATCGGGTCGATAGAAGACGCTGTCGGGTGACTCGTCGGCACGATCGAAGAACCCAGCCGGAAAGACACGCTCGTTCGCCATCGCCCGGACCGTACCGGTGCCCCCCACCCAACAAAACACGGTTTGCGTTGCACTTCGGTTGGGACGGGCCAACCAAATCCTCACGCAAACACCGAAACGGGCTGGTTGGGCGCTGGGGTGGGCGGGTGCTCTAGCGTTTCGGGATGATCAGACTCACCGCCGGCGACGGACACGAACTCGATGCCTACGAAGTGCACCCCGACGGAGCCACTGCATCGATCGTGATCCTGCAGGAGATCTTCGGCGTCAACTCGCATATTCGGTCGGTGGTCGACCGATACGCCGAGTTCGGCTACCGGGCGATCGCACCGGCGTTGTTCGACCGCACCGAGCGCGGCGTCGAGCTCGGCTACGACGATGCTGGTCGCACCCGAGGCATCGAGCTCGTGATGCCGATCGTCTGGGACCCCGCGATGCTCGACGTCGCCGCAGCGGTCGACCACGTTGCGGAGACCGGCCCGGTCGCCGTGATCGGGTACTGCTTCGGTGGCAGCATCGCCTGGCTGGCGGCGTGCGACCTGCCGATCACCGCCGCTGTCGGCTACTACGGCGGCCAGATCCACGGCATGATCGACCGCACACCGAAGGTGCCGACGATGCTCCACTTCGGCGAAGTCGACCACGGCATCCCACTCGAACAGGTCGAGGCGATCGCCGCTGCGCATCCCGACGTTCCCGTGAACGTCTATCCCGGCGCCGGGCACGGCTTCAGCTGCGATGCCCGCGACTCCTACGACGCCCGATCTGCCGCCATGGCCCTCGGCCGCACGCTCGACTTCCTCGCCGACAACGACGTCACGCCTCGTTGACCCGGTCTGTTGGGGTCGGGTCCGGAAAGACCGGGGTGGCGACGGTCGGGGTGCTGCATCCGGGGGCGATGGGGGCCA
>DASQFE010000348.1:0-1875 GCA_035633295.1 Ilumatobacteraceae bacterium
CTCACGAACCGCCGCGAACACCTCCGCCTGCTTCACCGTGTCAACACCCAGATCCGCCTCCAGATCCAGATCAGGCTCCAACAACTCAGCCGGATACCCCGTCATCTCCGCAACAATCCCCGTCACCGCCGCCAACACCTCGTCAACCACCGGCGCAGCCGCAACAGGCGCAGCCGGTGGCGCCGCGGGCGCAGCCTGCACGACGGGTGCTGAAACCACAATCGCCGCCGGAGCTGCGGCCGGAACCGACGCGGTAGCGACCGCCGTGGATGCACCGACCGCCGCTGCGGCGAACTGGCCCGCATACGGGACCGGAATCGCGGTGTCGTGTTGCGACTCCGCCGGAGCGCCGAGATCGACGATGCGGAGTCGGCGGTGATCGACCTCGAGGCGGGCGCCGTCGTGGCCGGCGAGCTCGTCGAGCCAACGCTGCCAGGCAGCAGCGTCGACGACTCGGTACTCGTGGCCGAGTTGATCCGGCGCGCGATGGCGACCATCGGCAACGGGGGTCCAGCGCAACAGCGCCATGGCGATCTGCGATCCGAACCCGGCCGCCAGCCTCAGCGCGTAGCGAACGCGATGCGATCCACCCTGCGACAGGTTGAGATTGCCGAGATCGGGATCGGGCTCGCGATAGTTCGGCACGGGCGGCACGATGCCGGTCTCCAACGCCTTGACCGCCACGACATCCTCGATACCGGCACCCATGGCGTGGCCCGTGAACCCCTTGGTGTTCGTGATCACGACCCGGTCGGCGTCGGCTCCGAACACCCTGCGTAGCGCGTTGATCTCGGCCGAGGCCGAGCCTCCCCGGGCCGGGGTGTAGGTCTCGTGCGAGACGAACATCGCTTCCTCGGCGATCGCCGAACGGCTGACGCCACGCGACTCGGCCTGTTGCACCACGGCCTCCATCACTGCGCCGATGTGTTCCACATCGAGGCGGGTGCCGTGGAACGCCGAGTTGGCACTCACCGAGCCGAGGACCTCACAGATCGGCTGGAGGCCGCGCTCGGCGGCGGCACCGGCCGACTCGACCACGAACGCCGCGGCCCCCATGCCGAGGATCATCCCGTGGCGGCGACGGTCGAAGGGCGTGGCTGCGTCTTCGACGTGTTCGTCGATGGCGGCTGCTCCACTCGCCAGGAATCCGCTCGCGATCCACGGCATCAGCGAGTCGCCCGTCGCATCGTCGGCCGACACCACGATCACGCGTCGGCAACGGCCGGCCCGGATCCAGTCCTCGGCGAGGGTGATCGCCTGTGTGGTCGACGCGCAGGCGGCGTTCACCTGGGTATTGGGCCCACGGGCGCCGATGATCTCGGCGAACTGCGAGTGCCCCATCGCCAGGACACGGAAGATGAATCGACGGTCGAAGCCGTACCGGTTCGCCTCGAGTTCGCCACGAAGGTCGGCGATCAGCTGGTCGACCTCGGTGGTGTCGCTGCCGTTCATCCGGGTCCGCAGGCCCTCGAGCGCCAGCAGATGCTCGCGCCGCGAACGATCGGCGACGTATGCCTCGACGTCCTCGGCGAACCGGTTGTACCCCGGGAACGCACTGGCAAAGATCACACCGGTGTCATCGCGCATCTGGTCGGCCAGACCCCAACGATCAGGGAGTTGGGTGCCGAGCGTCGTGGTCTTGTACCGCATCACGAGCGGGATCCCGGCGTCGCGGAGTGCGTCGAAGCCCGCACCGATGGCGAGTCGGGTGGTCGAATCGAGGGCCTCATCACGCGCAGTGTCGACGGCGAACTGCTCGACGACATCCAGCGGCGCGTGCCTCCCCGCGAGCTTGATCACCTCGGCCGGATCGTCGATCGTCTCGAAGCTGGCGCCCCCCGCCTCGCTCTTGACGAGCCGGGTGATGTGCATGTC
>DASQFE010000349.1:0-1713 GCA_035633295.1 Ilumatobacteraceae bacterium
GACAGACGCGATGCGGTCCACGGCGGGTCGAAGACCAGGTTGACCTCGACCTCGTCGACACCGTTCAGCGCGGCGACGGCATCGTGCAGATCCTGGCGAAGAATGTCGCCCATCCCACAGAACGGCGCTGTCACCGACATGTCGACCTCGACGCGCCAGCCGCCGGACGCCAGTTGTTCGGCGTCGACGCGGTAAACGAGGCCGAGCTCGACGATGTCGACCGGGATCTCGGGGTCGTAGACCGTCGTGGCCGCTTCCCACACCTTGTCGACGCTGAACGGCTCATCGTTCGACACCGTCCCGTCGCCGCCATCGGAAACGTCCGGAGCAACGGGAGCGTCGATGAAGCCGAACTCGATCGAATCGCTTCGGCTCACGCGCGCCATCTCGCCTTCGCGGGTCTTGACGGTGGCGGTGCCGCCGAGCGCTTGCATCAACGTGACCCGCTCGCCCTTGCGCAACGTGGTTCGGTGGCCCGCTGGGACGATCGTGACCTCGCAGTCGCGCGGCAGGGGGAACCCTTTGCGCACGCCGACGCCAACAGCCGATTCACCGACGGCTGGTTCACCGACGGACCGGTCGCTGGTCGTTGCGTCGGGATCAGTCATCGTCGTGTCCGAGTCGGTGGGTGATCCACGAGCGAACTGCGTCGATGCCGACATCGTCGACGACCTGGTCGGCGAACCCGCGGATCAACAGGCGCCGTGCGTCGTCGGCAGCGATGCCACGCGAACGCAGGTAGTACAGGGCGGTGTCGTCGAGCTGGCCGACGGTGGCGCCGTGCTTGCAGGCGACCTCGTCGGCGAGGATCTCGAGGCGGGGCTGGGTGTTGACCTCGGCCCGGTTCGACAGCAGGAGGTTGTCGTTGGACTGTTCGGCGTCGGTGCCGTCGGCGCCGGGGCATACGTCGATGCCCCCGTTGAACACGCCGACGCTGGCGTCGTCGAGCACACCACGGAACGACTGCCGGCTCGTGCCGTCCTTGGCGAGGTGGACCACGGTGATCTGCTGGTCGAGGGTCTGCTCACCGACACCGGAGAACAACCCGGACATGTCAGCAACCGCACCCTCACCGGCGAGCTCGATGTGATACTCGAGCCGGCCGTACGAGGCACCGAGGTTGAACGACCGGGTTCGCAGCGTGCTGCGCTCGCCCACCGTCACTTCGACCCGACCGAGGTGGACCTGCGTCGCCCGAAGGTCCTGCACCACGACATGTTCGAACGTGGCGTCGTCGCCGAGATGAACGCTCGTGAGGGCACTCGACCCGCCGACATCGTCGCCATCGCCCAGCCGTGTCTCCACGACGGTGGCCGAGCTGCCGTTGCCGACATGGATCGAGACGGCGCTGCACCACATGTTGGTTGCCGCGGCCGCCGTGGTGGTCGAGCCGGGCACGACGACCGTGACGACATGGATCGGCACCTCGAGCCGAACACCGTCAGCGATCTCGATCACCGCGCCGTCGGTGCCGTACGCCAGATTGAGCGCCAGGTAGGCATCGGTGACGTCGTCGGCGGCGCGCTCGAACTGCGTTGCGACGAGGTCGGACGATGCGCCCGCCAACGGCGTCAACGACACGCCTGCAACGGCAACTCCGCCGGTGATGAAACTCGAGCGCTCCTGGTCGACGACGCCGTTGACAATCACGATGCGAGGACCATCGAGCGACGGCAGGCGCTCGTCGAGATCGAAGCCGAGGTCGTCGATCGG
>DASQFE010000350.1:0-9844 GCA_035633295.1 Ilumatobacteraceae bacterium
AGCGACCTTGGCTGCCTCGGCGCTCTCGCGGCACACGGTGAGGATCGTGCCCTCGATCGGCTTCAGCACGGCTTCGTACGCGCCCGCAGCCGCAGCCTGCAGCGCCTCGGCGAACTTCGCGCCCTGGACATCGGCCTGATGTTTGAGCGTGCCGGCGAAACCCCGCATGATCTGGCTGAGGATCACCCCACTGTTGCCACGCGCCCCCATGAGCGAGCCGTAGCTGATGGCGTCGCAGGTTGCGGCGTGGTCGTCATCGGCAGCGGTGTCCATCTCGGCGACCACCGCATCGAGCGTGCGCGCCATGTTCGTGCCTGTGTCACCGTCGGGCACCGGATACACATTGAGCCGATTGAGGCCGTGGGAGTGTTCGCGAACGGTGTCGCGAAAGGTTCTGACCGATTCGCGAAGGGCAGCGGTGTTCAACCGTTCGAGAGTGGACACGACCGAGCAGCCTATGAGACATCGGGGCGCACCGATGCCCCGGCGACCGGTTGATGGGCGATAGGTGATCGGCTGCTGATCGACTTGAGCGTTCAGCGTGGCGCTGACGGTGTGCCTTGGTAGCATTTCATGGCTGTCCGACAGGCGGAAACGTCGAGGGATGACAAACGAGTCGTTTGACGACCCGTCCAACGTGATCGAGCCGGAGTTCCCGGCGGCCCGCAGGAGAATCCAATGGCATCGAAATGTGAAGTGTGTGGCAAGGGCCCGTCGTGGGGCATGTCGGTGTCCCACTCGCATCGTCGTACCAAGCGTCGCTGGAACCCGAACATCCAGCGGGTCCGCGCCCAGGTCAACGGCGCAGCAAAGCGCGTCAACGTCTGCACGGGCTGTATCAAGTCCGGCAAGATCGTCAAGGCCGGCTGAGCCCCACCAACGACATGCAGGGCGTCATCAAGGCCTACGACCCCGCAACCGGTGACGGACTCGTGATGTCCGACACCGATCTGAGCGACTACGAACTCGCCGCCAACGCGCTCGACGGTTCGATTTTTCGCATGCTGCGCCAAGGCCAGCGCGTGGTGTTCGAACTCGACGATGTCGGCCAGGCAACGCGCCTGCGCCTCGGCTCCGAGGTCGACATGAAGACACCTGGCGCCTGAGGGCGTGCCGCCGCATCGTGGCGGCTGATTCGTGACATTCGGCCCCCCGCTGTGTTTCGTCGAACGCACAGACGCGCCCTACGCTGGCGAGTGGTGATCAACATGCTCGCTGCGATGCGCTCATGACCGCACGCCACCCCCTACCGAACGCAACACCATGAACTCAACGAGGAGTCTCGAGATGAGCGGAACCACGACCAACCAGCGCCTGATCGACTGGGTATCGGAATGGGCTGAAGTGATGCAGCCGGCCGACATCTACTGGTGCGACGGATCCGCCGACGAGTACGAGCACCTGTGCCAGCAACTCGTCGACTCCGGCACCTTCACCAAGCTCGACGAGGCCAAGCGCCCGAACAGCTACTGGGCACACTCTGATCCGGGCGACGTAGCGCGAGTCGAGGACCGCACCTACATCTGTGCGGCGAACGAGGACGACGCCGGCCCGAACAACAACTGGCGCGATCCGGCCGAGATGCGAGCTGAGATGAAGCAGCTCTACACGGGCTCGATGAGGGGCCGAACCATGTATGTCGTGCCGTTCTCGATGGGTCCGCTCGGCTCGCCGATCGCCCACATCGGCGTGCAGCTCACCGACTCCGCATATGTGGCAGCCAACATGAGGATCATGACCCGGATGGGTCAGGGCGCGCTTGACGCGCTCGGCAACGACGACTGGGTGCCGTGCCTGCATTCCGTTGGGGCGCCGCTCACCGACGGAGCCAAGGACGTTCCGTGGCCGTGTGACGCCGACAACAAGTACATCGTCCACTTCCCCGAGACCAGAGAGATCTGGTCGTACGGCTCCGGCTACGGCGGCAACGCCCTGCTCGGCAAGAAGTGCTTCGCGCTGCGAATCGCCTCGGTGATGGCCCGCGACGATGGCTGGCTGGCCGAGCACATGCTGATCCTGAAGCTCACGAACCCAAAGGGCGAGTCGAAGTACATCGCCGGCGCCTTCCCTTCGGCGTGCGGCAAGACCAACCTCGCCATGCTCGTACCGACGATTCCGGGCTGGAAGGCCGAGACCATCGGCGACGACATCTGCTGGATGAAGTTCGGCGACGACGGTCGGCTGTATGCGATCAATCCCGAGGCCGGCTTCTTCGGCGTTGCGCCAGGCACGGGATGGGAGACCAACTCCAACGCCATGGAGACCCTGTGGGGCAACTGCATCTACACCAACACTGCGCTCACCGATGACGGCGACGTGTGGTGGGAGGGCATGACCGACACCGCTCCGGCTCGGGCAACCGACTGGAAGGGCAACGCCTGGAATCCAGAGATGGAGACGCCGGCCGCCCATCCGAACGCTCGGTTCACGGCACCTGCGGTGCAGTGCCCGTCGATCGCTCCCGAATGGGAGGATCCGGCCGGAGTGCCGATCTCGGCGATCCTGTTCGGCGGTCGTCGTCGCACCACTGTTCCGCTGGTCACCGAGGCCAACGACTGGGAGCACGGGGTCTTCCTCGGCTCGATCATGGCGTCGGAGACCACTGCGGCAGCCCAGGGTGCTGTCGGCCAACTCCGCTTCGATCCCATGGCGATGCTGCCGTTCTGTGGCTACAACTACGGCGACTACTTCGCTCACTGGTTGGGCATGGAGAAAGCCACCGATTCGGCGAACCTCCCCAAGATCTTCTACGTCAACTGGTTCCGTCGCGACGACGATGGCCGCTTCCTGTGGCCGGGCTTCGGCGAGAACAGCCGCGTTCTCAAGTGGGTGTTCGAGCGGGTGGCCGGTACTGCCGAGGCGGTCGACACCCCGATCGGCAAGCTGCCGACGAAGGACGCACTCGACACCGACGGCCTCGAGATCGACGAAGCCGACCTCGACACGCTGCTGGCAGTCGATGTCGACGGATGGCAGGCCGCCATCCCGCAGATCCGCGAGCATTACGCCCGATTCGGCGACCGGCTCCCGGCGGCACTGAACATCGAGGTCGACACCCTCGAAGCCAACCTCGCCAACGCCTGAGTCGCCGGACGCGAAACGGCCGGGGCACGAAGCCCCGGCCGTTGTCGGCGTTCAAAGTGTTTCGGGTCGGCGTCAGGCGTCGGCGGTGATGACGCTGACCGACTTGCGGCCCTTCATCTGACCGAACTGGACGGTGCCGTCGACGAGGCTGAACAACGTGTCGTCCTTGCCCTTGCCGACGTTCTTGCCGGGGTGGAACTTGGTGCCTCGCTGGCGCACGATGATCGTGCCGGCCGTGATCGAAGCGCCGCCGAAGGCCTTGACGCCGAGGCGCTGGGCGTTGGAATCGCGACCGTTGCGGGTTGAACCGCCACCTTTTGTCTTTGACATGAGTGCTCTACTCCGTTCGAATCAGTGTGTCGGCGGTCAGACCGTGATCGAGGTGATCTCGACGAGGTGATACTTCTGACGATGGCCGTAGCGACGATGGTTGTTGGTGCGGCGCTTGAAGGTGTAGCCGTTGATCTTCGGGCCTTTGACCTGGCCGATGATCTTGCCGGTGACCGATGCGCCCTTGAGCTCATCTGGCGTGGCGAGAACGGTTGCTCCATCGACCACCATGACGGGGGTCAGCGACACGTCGCTGCCCTCATCGGCGTCGAGCAGTTCAACTCGTACCTGCTGGCCTTCGGCCACCTTTTCCTGCTTGCCGCCTGAGGCGATGACTGCGTACATAGCGGTATCCGATGCTAGCGGCCAAACTCGCCGGCTCAACCCGCAACGGCCTCTGATTCCCTTGCAGCACCCGCAAAGATGCCCTTTGCCATCAACGAAGTCTCCGCTGCCCGCCGGGCACGGTAGATCACAGCTCGAGAGGCGTGTACGCCGGCATCTGTCGGTGCGGCCCATCCCGCGAGGTCGGCGAGATGGCACGCGAGACGAACGTCACCGACCTCGCTGAGCTGCATCGCCCGTTCGATGAGCACCGTCACACCGCCGGCCAACTCGGCCAGTTCGGTCGCCAACGCCGAATCAGGAGCCGGCTTGAGACGACTCGGTGCGCCGTCCCACCAGCCACCGAACTGGCGCCAGATGTTGCGCACGACGAACTCCGGCTCGTCATAGAGCGGCCGCAGGTAGGGCTTGGCCAGCACGTCGTCGGGCACATGCACGTTGTGCACGATCGTGTCGAGCACCTCGCCGGCGTTCATCATGTCGACGACTTCAGCGACGAGATACTCGAGTGCCGCAGCAATGTCGGTGAGCACCAACCCAATGCGGTCGCGGCCCTCGATGGGCAATCCGTGAGCGGGCAGGAGCAATTCCGGGCCACGCTCGGCCATCGCTCGAAGGGCGGCGGCCCATTCGATCGGATAGCGCTGGACCTTCTGTGGATTGCCGGCGTTCGGGAAGTTCCAGATCACGAAGTCACCAGTGAAGAGCCACTTGCGGTCGGGGATCCAGCCCCACAGGTGGTCGTCGGTTTCACCACGGGCATGGTGAAGTTCGATCGTGTGGTCGCCAACGGTGACCGAATCGTGATCGTCGACGACGTGATCAGGGCGCAACGTCGTGGCCGGAATGAACTCCGGCGTCGCGCCCATTCCGAAATCACCGCGTACTCCACCGAACTGACGGGCGTTGATGCGCACGTTCCAATCGTTCGTGTAGGCGTAGCGATCGAAGCGTTCGTCGACGTTGCGGTGGCCGACCACCGTCATGCGATCGAAGGCCGCTGCGAAGTCAGGGCTTCCGCCGACGTGGTCGGCGTGGCCGTGGGTGTACACCAGGTGGGTAACGGGCGTCGTGGTCCAGCCCTGGATGGCTGCAACGACGTCGGCACCCGTTCGAGCGTGCGATGCATCGAACGCGACGAGCCCTTCCCCTGCGTCGAGCACGATGCTGTGGCTGAAGCTCTCGACGATCGCCAACCCGTCGGCCAACTCCGACAACTCGTTGGTGATCCGGTTGACCGGTTCGTCGACCACGCCCGAATCGATGACCCGGGACGACAATGCCAGGAGATCAGCCATCCCCAGACCCTAGGCGGACGGTCAGATGGTGCACGTGTCGTCGGTGAGCCCGTCGGCCGCGTGGAATTCGACGGCGAGCGACTTCGACAGCCGGCCCTTCGTGACCACTCGCATCGACTCGGCCATGCCGATCAGCGCAGGAGAAATCAGGATCTGGAACCGCTCGTGACGCAGCCTGCGATACGGCGCCAGGTTCTTGCCCTTGACGTTGGTGTCGACCGACACCTCAGCAACCTTGCCTCAACCGGTGGGGCGGATGAAGTCGATCGACATCGTGCCGCCCTTGCGTTCCAGCAACGCTCTGGCCTCGTCAGTGATCTCGATCTGCATGCCCACAGGCTAGAACGTCACGTTTGACCCGGCACCGTGTGACGGTCATTCGAGGAGGGAGTAGTCGACGAGGACGCCGCGGCCTTCACAGTCGGGGCAGATCTCGGAGTACTCGGTGAGGAGACCCTCGCCGATGCGCTTGCGGGTCATCTCGACGAGTCCGAGTTCGGTGATGTCGAACACCTGCGAGCGGGTCTTGTCGCGTGCCAGCGCATCGCGGAAGACTTCCACGACCTTGGCCCGGTTGCCCCGGATCTCCATGTCGATGAAGTCGATCACGATGATGCCGCCAATGTCGCGCAGGCGGAGCTGTTTGGCGATCTCGACCGCAGCCTCCATGTTGTTGACGAACACGGTGTCCTCGAGATTCGACTTGCCCACGTTCTTGCCGGTGTTGACGTCGATCACCGTCAACGCCTCGGTGTGTTCGATGATGAGCGACCCACCGGACGGCAACCACACCTTGCGATCGAGCGCCTTGTGGACCTGCTCGTGAATGTGGTGTCGCTCGAACACCGACAGCCCCTCGGCCGCCGCGTCGTAGTACTCGATCCGGTCGGCCAACTCGGGATTGAATGCCGCCACATAGCGCTTGACCTCACGGTGCAGACGTTCGTCGTCGATCACCACGCCGCGGTAATCCGCGTTGAACTCCTCCCGGATCACCCGCACCGCCAGTTCGGGCTCGCGGTACAGCAACATCGGACGTTGTGCCCTCGCCGCCTTTTCGGCGATCTCATCCCACTGCTGCAGCAGGATCGTCATGTCGGCGACGAGTTCCTGCTCGGTGGCGGTCTCGGCGGCCGTGCGCACGATGATGCCGTGCTCGTCAGGCTTGACCCGGTCGAGGATGCCCCTCAGACGCTTGCGCACGTCGTCAGGCAGACGCTTGGAGATGCCGTAGGTCTCCGAGTTCGGGATGAGCACCACAAAGCGGCCGGGCAGCGACACCTCCTGGGTGAGACGCGCTCCCTTGTGGGCGATTGGATTCTTGGTCACCTGACAGATGATCAGCTGCTTGTTCTTCAGGATGTCTTCGATGCGCAGGTTCTTGCCGCGCTCATCGATGTCTTCGGCGTCGTACTGCACATCGCCGCGGTAGAGCACCGCGTTCTTCGGTGTGGCGATGTCGACGAACGCTGCTTCCATTCCCGGCAGGACGTTCTGGATGCGGCCCACGTAGATGTTTCCGTGGATCTGGCTGACATCGTCGGCCGGCCGACTCACGTAGTGCTCGATCAGGTTGCGGCCCTCGAGCACACCCACCTGCGCCATGCCCGGGCGCACCTGCACCGCCATGAAGTAGCGACCAATCGGTTTGCCGTTGCGCTCGCGTCCGCGACGCTGTTCGAGCATCGCGTCATCGAGTTGCCCATCATCGGCGCGGCCCTTGCCGCGCCCTCGGGCGCGGCGGCTCTTCTTCGTGCCCGACTCGGACCCACCCTGATCGCTGCGAGCCGACGATGTCTCGGACGTCGAGGGGCCACCGTCGCCCTTCGGCGCGCCAGACCCGCCTCCACCCCCGCTTCCACGCCGACGGCGCCGCTTTTCGCCGACCGGTTTGTCGCCGCCGTCTTCGGCACTACCAACACGCGCCAGGCCGGGCGGTGGTGATGTCGGCATCGGCATCGTGTCACCGATCCGAGGTTTGCGCACGAGTGCCTTCTCGGCGGCTTCGACCGATGCCCGACCTTCGCTCATCGGCTCCGGAAGTTCGATGTCGTTGCGATCGTCGTCATCCAACGCCAGAGCATCGTCGTCGCCCGATGTCTCACCACCTGGGCCTGGGCCCCGACGGCGCTGTCCACCGCGAGTGCCCCGTCGGCGAGCTGCGCCGCTCGATGTCGGGTCGCCAGGCGCTGAAGATTCCTCGAGCGACCCATTGGTCGTGGCCGTTGCGACGGGTGTCGCAGGCCTGTCAGCGGTCGATGGGCTGGCCGCCACCTCGGCGGGAATGTCGGTTTCGGAGTGATCCATGTTGGAGGGTGTCCCTTCTCAGGAGAGCAGCGCAGGTGGCGCTCCCCGCATCCGGAACCGTCCGCGCTGTGCGGTGGGTTCCGACTACTTGTGACGTACGGATCCGCCGGTCGGCGGTACCGGGAAGACACGTCGCCCCCAGGCGAGCGTTTCGACTTGTACGTGAACCGACCCGACTGCGCTGGTGGCGCAACCGCTCATGGGTGATGAGTGCGTCGAAATCGGTCACTGGACCGGCAATTCTACGTGGTACAGCGCCGAGTCGAGGGATGACCGTCGAAATCTCGATCGCGACGCAACAGCACGTGGCCTCAGCGCATTCGGCGCATGTGAACCGACTGCACCAGCCCGAACATTGCGAAATAGACGATGAGTCCCGAGCCGCCGTAGGAGATGAACGGCAGCGGGAGCCCTGTGACGGGCATGATCCTGAGTGTCATCGCGATGTTCTGGAACGTCTGCCACAGCACCATCGTGAACACGCCGGCACAGAGATAGGTGCCCAACAGGTCGCGAGACAGGCTGGCAATTCGCCAGATCCTCACCAGTGCGACCCCGATGAGCCCGAGCACGACGGCCGATCCGGCCAGCCCGAACTGCTCGCCGATCGCCGCGAACGGGAAGTCGGCCCACATGACCGGAATGTCACGACCGTTCGTCAACGGCCCCTGCAGCCACCCCTTGCCCCAGACCCCGCCGGTCCCGATCGCCCGCATTGCGTTTTCGGCCTGGTACAGGTCGTCCTGGTCGGCAGCCGCCGGATTGACAAGGGCTCGAATTCGGGCGGCCTGATAGCTGTTCACCAATCGGCCGACGAACGCTGCGAGCACCGTCATCACCGACAAGAACGTGATCAGGAGGATGTAGCGGGCCTTGGCGCCGGCCACGAGAAGTACACCCATGGCCATCGACACGAGCACCGACGCCGACCCGAGGTCGGGCTGGATGATCACGAGCACCGCAGGCGCGCCGACGATGAGCAGGCCGCCGAGGAATCGGGGATACGACACCTCGTCGCTGCGTTCCTCGGCCAGGTACGTCGCAAGCATCAGCAGCGTCGTGAACTTGGCCATCTCCGCTGGTTGGAAGTTGAGCGGCCCGAGGTCGAACGAGATGCGATCCTCGCCCGATGCGATGCCAACGAGAAACAGCAGTGTCAGGATCACAACGGTGAGTCCGTACAGGAACCGGGCGCGATCCTTCCACCACTCGTAGTCGACGGACATCACGATGAACATGACCACGGCGGCCGCAATTGCGAAGACCACCTGGCGTGTTGCGAAGGCGTACGGATCGTCGTCGATGCGTGTCCGTGACGCCGAGAACACCACAAAGCATCCCATCACCGTCAAGATCGCCTGCACCGACAGCAACACCCAGTCGACGTTGCGGCTCGGTGCCGCCGGGCTGGCACCGATGTTGCCGAGACCGGAGTCGGGTTTACGTGAGAGGAAGGATGCAGCCACAGCTATTCGTTCGGACGAACGCCGCCGTCGAACCGGCCGGCGAAGCAACTCGTATCGGCCAGCTGGACCGGCTGGGCCGGCATATTGGAGGTGGTGTCGAGCTGTTCGGACAACACGACCGGATCAGACTGCTCGAGGCCGGACATCTGCAGGAACATGCACTTCACCACCGGAGCAGCTGCCTGCGAGCCGTAGCCGGACTTCTCGAGATATGCCGACACCGTGTACGGCCTCGATGGGTCGCGGCTGTACGCAGCGAACGCCGAC
This sequence comes from Ilumatobacteraceae bacterium, assembly GCA_035633295.1. Lineage (GTDB taxonomy): Bacteria > Actinomycetota > Acidimicrobiia > Acidimicrobiales > Ilumatobacteraceae > Sva-07. Next base: position 9,098 of record DASQFE010000350.1, read on the forward strand.
GAGTCGTTCCAGGGGTAGTTCCCGGCGCCCTGGGCCGTGCCCGTCTTGCCGGAGAGAGGAATGGCGCTGTCGGGGTAGTAGTAGAAAAGCTTCTCGCCGGTGGTCGAGTGATAGGAGTCGCTCGTCGTGCCCGGCCCCGTGATCACCCGATGCAGGCCATTGTCGATCTCCTGCCACGTCTCGTCCGACATCGGGATCTCGCGGACGACCTCACCCGCCACATTGGCCGGCTCGGCAAGTTTGGCCTCCGACAGGTCGGCGTAGCCCTGCGTCGCTGAATCAGGCACGCCGGGCTGCCAGACGGCCTTGACGATCTCGGGCTTCATGAGGAAACCCCGGTTGGCGATCGCGGAGTATCCCATGGCGAGCTGCAGTGGTGACGCCGACAGCAGACCCTGGCCAATGGCAAGCTGGACGTTGTCGCCGGTGAAGTAATTCGACCCCTCGGCTTCACTGATGACGCCTCGTTCGGCGTAGTCGGCCTTCAGAGCGGCGTCGGGCACGGTGCCATCGAAGGCGTACGGCAAGTCGATGCCGGGGTCGGAACCGAACCCGAACTTGCGGACCTCCTCCTGCAGCACCGGCTGATAGTCGTTGGTCGTCATGATCAATTCACCGATGCGGTAGAAGAACGTGTCCGACGAGACGGCGAGCGCCGTTTCGACATCGACCGAGCCGTACACGCACGGACGACTCGTACCACTGCAGGTGGCGTTGCGATACACACACCTGACGAGTCCCGAGCTG
>DASQFE010000351.1:0-10914 GCA_035633295.1 Ilumatobacteraceae bacterium
GGTCGACCGAACGAATCGGTCTGCGGTGTTCTACGCGCTCGGCAGCGACGGCACGGTCGGCGCGAACAAGGCATCGGTGAAGATCATCGGCCACGAACCCGCGCTGTATGCGCAGGGCTACTTCGTCTACGACTCGAAGAAGTCCGGCTCGATGACCGTGTCGCATCTGCGTTTCGGCCCCGATCCGATCCGCTCGACGTATCTCGTGCAAGCGGCCGATCTCGTCGCCTGTCACCAGTTCGGGCTCCTCGATCGTTTCGACGTGCTCGCCGACATCCGTCACGGAGGCACGTTGCTGCTGAACGCCCCCTACGCAGCCGGCGAACTGTGGGCGCACCTGCCCCGTTCGATGCAACGACGCATCATCGAACAGGAACTGCGGGTGTTCACGATCGATGCCACCCGGATCGCTCGCGAGCTGAAGATGCCGGGGCGTATCAACACGATCATGCAGCCGTGCTTCTTCGCCTTGACCGACGTGATGGACCTCGACCGGGCGATCGGAGCGATCAAGGAGTCGATCAGCGCGGCGTACGGCCGGCGCGGCAGCCTCATCGTCGAACGCAACGAGGCTGCCGTCGACCTCGCCCTCGCCGAGTTGACCGAGGTGGTCGTTCCATCGGTGGTCGTCGACGAATCGGTCGACGAGGTGCTCGATGTGCTCGACGAGGTGAGGGTCGACGACTTCGACGAGAGGACCTTCATCGAGAAGGTGACCATGACGATGATCGCCGGACAGGGCGACCTGCTACCGGTGTCGGCGATGCCGATCGACGGCACGTACCCGACCGGCACGACTCGTTTCGAGAAGCGCAAGCTGGCCCTCCAGATCCCTGTGTGGGAACCCGATCTCTGCATCGACTGCGGCAAGTGCGCCGTTGTATGCCCCCACGCGACGATTCGAATGAAGGCATTCGAGCCGGCGGCGCTCGACAGTGCGCCCGACGGTTTCCTGTCGAAGAGCTTCCGTTCGCGCGAACTCGACGGCCACCTGCTCACCATCCAGGTTGCGCCTGACGACTGCACGGGCTGCGGTATCTGCGTCGAGGTGTGCCCGGCGAAGGACAAGACCCAGGTCAAGCGCAAGGCCATCAACATGGCGCCGGCCGAGGAGCACCGCGACGTCGAGCGTGAACGGTGGGACTTCTTCACGGCGATCCCCGAACTCGACCGCGCAGCAATCACGCACGACTCGGTGAAGAACTCGCAGCTGCTGCAGCCGCTCTTCGAGTTCTCCGGCGCCTGTTCGGGCTGCGGTGAGACGCCGTACCTGAAGCTGCTCACCCAGCTGTTCGGCGATCGACTCGTCGTTGCCAACGCCACGGGCTGCTCGTCGATCTATGGCGGCAACCTGCCGGCTACACCATGGGCGAAGGACGCCAATGGGTTGGGACCGGCGTGGTCGAATTCGTTGTTCGAGGACAACGCGGAGTTCGGCTACGGGATGCGTCTCGGCATCGAGCACCATCAGCGAGAGGCACGTCGTCTCCTCGACGGGCTGGCCGATGCGGTCGGCAGCGAACTCGCTGCAGCGTTGCTGGCCGACTCCGCTCCGACCGAGGCTGGTGTGGTCGAGCAGCGCGCCCGGGTGGCCATCTTGCGCGAGCGTCTCGTCGATCTGCTCGCGAGCCCAGACCCGGTCGTTGCCGACGCCGCTCGACAGCTCAGCAACATCGCCGACGAACTCGTGCGGACGAGCACATGGATCGTCGGTGGCGATGGGTGGGCGTACGACATCGGCTTCGGTGGTGTCGATCACGTGCTCAGTAGCGGGCGAAACGTGAACCTGCTGGTGCTCGACACCGAGGTGTACTCGAACACCGGTGGCCAGGCGTCGAAGGCGACGCCGCTGGGGGCAGTGGCCAAGTTCGCAATGGCCGGAAAGCCGACCGCGAAGAAGGACCTGGGCGCGATCGCCAGGCGTTACGGCAACGTCTACGTCGCCCAGATCGCCATCGGCGGCAGCGACATCCAGACCGTCAAGGCACTGGCGGAGGCCGACGCCTGGGATGGCCCGTCGCTGATCATCGCCTACTCCACCTGTATCGCCCATGGCATCGATATGGAGACCTCGATGGCGCACCAGAAGGAGGCGGTGAAGTCGGGGTACTGGCCGCTCTACCGCTTCAAGCCGACGGTCGAGGAACATGAGCACCCGTTCCAGCTCGACTCGGCAGCGCCCAGCATTCCACTGAAGGAGTTCGCCTTGAAGGAGGCCCGCTTCTCGATGCTTGCCCGATCGGATCCAGAGCGTTCGGCGATGCTGCTCGCCCTCGCCCAGCGCGACATCGACGAGCGGTGGCATTACTACGAGCAACTCGCAAGCGTTGAGCGCAAGGTCCACGAGCAATCCGAGATCGTGGTCGAGATCGAAGCGAGCACCCCGGAGGATGACGATGCCTGACCTACACACCACCTATCTCGGACTGTCGCTGCGGTCGCCGCTCGTTGCGTCGGCGGGACCGTTCACCGGCGACCTCGACCGGCTTGCGCAACTGGAGCAGGCGGGGGCCGCGGCGGTCGTGTTGCCGTCACTGTTCGAGGAGCAGATCGAGCATGAGACTGCCGAGATCGATCGGCTCTTCACGGTGCATCACGAGAGCTTCAACGAGGCGGCGTCGTTCTTTCCTGAGCTCGACGACTACAACTCGGGCATCGACTCGTACCTGGAGTTGATCGAGGGGGCCAAGCGGCGCGTCGACGTCCCGGTGATCGCCAGCTTCAACGGCACGAACCTCGGTGGCTGGGTGAAGTACGCCCGGCTCCTGGAGAGCGCCGGCGCGGACGCGCTGGAGCTCAATCTCTACACGGTTGCTGCCGACCCGTGGGTCGACGGCGCGGCCCTCGAGGCAGAACACCTCGAGCTGGTGGCGCTGGTGGCCGAACAGGTCGCTCTCCCTGTGGCGGTGAAGATCTCACCGTACTACTCGTCGCTGGCGGCCTTCGTTGTCGCCATCCAGCGTGCCGGCGCCTCTGGTGTGGTGATGTTCAACCGCTTCTACTCGCCCGACCTCGACCTCGAGACACTCGATGTGATGCCCCGGATCGCGCTCAGCACGCCGGAGGAGTTGCGCTTGCCGCTGCGCTGGATCGGCATCCTGCGCGAGCATCTCTCGATGTCGATCGCCGGATCGACCGGTGTGCACTCGGGCTTCGACGCGGCCAAGTTGATCCTCGCCGGTGCCGACGTGGTGATGTCGACGTCGGCGATCCTGCACGACGGGCCTCAACACTTCGCCACGATGGAGGCGCAGCTACGCGAATGGATGGCGGAACACGACTACGACTCGGTCAGCCAGATGCGCGGTGCAGTCGCGAGCCATGCCGCACCCGATCCAACCGCATACGAACGGGCCAACTACATCGGCAATATCGTGACCTACACCAGCCGGTTCATGTCCACCTGACCCGGTCTTTCCGGACCCGACCCCAACAGACCGGCTCGGTCTTTCGGGGTCTGACCCCGAAAGACCGAGCGTCAGCAGGCGGCGCGAACGTAGGGGTACGGGTTGACGGCACGGCCGCCGCCGGGGTGCACCTCGAAGTGGAGGTGGTTGGTGGAGGTGTTGCCGGTGGCGCCGACATAGCCGATCACTTCGCCCTGGGAGACGCTGCGAGATGACCCCTCCCAGGCGCTGAGGTGAGCGTAGAAGTAGCGAGTTCCACTGCCACCGTTGAGCCAGACCGAGTTGCCGCCGAGACTGGTCGTCTTGAACTGAACCGACCCGGATTCGACCGCAACGAGGGGTGTGCCCGCGGGCGACATCATGTCGACACCCTCGTGGCTGCGGCCGCCAGAGCGGGCTGCTCCCCAGGTGTCACCGAATGCCCGTGGCCCCGCGATCGGGCAGGCCATGCCGCTGCCGGCGTTCGATGGTGGAGGGCTCTCGGGCGCGGGAGCAGGCGCTGCTGCACCCTGCGGCGTCGCGGCAGGCGCTGTTGCACCCTGCGGCGTCGCGGCAGGTGCAACGACCGCACCGCTCGACGAGTTCGAGGAGGTGGCCTGTGCCGAACTCGACCGCTGGGCTGCCTGGCTCGCGGCGGATGCTGCAGCAGCAGCATCCTGGTCGGCTCGGATCTTGCGTTGGCGTTCGAGTTCGCGCTGCACGGCGACGTCGTTGAGGCGTTGTTTCTCGATCTTGGCGAGGTTGACGACTTCGGCCTCGGCGTTCGTCTTGAGGCTCTCGAAGTTCTCCCGAGCCTGCGCGGTGACTTCCTTCTGGCGTTCGAGATCGGCGCGCTGTTCGTTGACCTGTTTCATCGCGGTGTCGAAGTCGTCGAGTTCGACCGAGGCTGCGCCGCGTGCGACGGACGCCTGTCGTTCGGCGGTGATGCCGGCGTTGGCTTGGTCGAGATCGACGAGGAGGGGAATCGCACTGCCCGAGTTGGCGAAGCTGCGCTGGGCATCGGCCTGCAGACTCGATCGCATCGAGGCGGCCTGCGCTTCGACTCCGGCGAGCTGCTTTTCGGCCTCGACGATCTCGAGGTCGAGCGTGTCGAGCTTCGATTCGGCGTCGAACATGGCCTGAGCTGCTGCGTCGGCGCGATCGCGGGCGGCCTGGATCTCCTTGGCTGCCCGTACTGCGGCTGGATCCTGGGCGGCGGCCCCGCCGGCCGCGACGATGGGGCCGATCAGCGACAGCAGCACGATGGCGACGAGCGCGACGAGGCCACGAGAGATCGACCGAGGATCGCGCCACGACGTGGACATGGCAGCAGATCGTAGCGGAATATGACGGTTGTATGACAGTCAGGTGACGACCGTCAGTCGGCCGATGCTCCGACTTCGTCGGGGTACGGGAACCAACGCAGTTGCTCGAAGTCGTCGTTCGTCTCCGGGTGCGAGCACGCAGGGGCACTGTCGGCGCTCGCCGTATGGAGGAGCTCGTGGGCGGCTGCCAGATGGCGTGCGAGGTCGATCGCCTCGCTGTGGCGGCGGTTCTCGAAGCGCATCTCGCCCGAGTCGTAGGAGATCTCGTCGAGGCTCATCGACGGCGCGCGGGTGCCGAGACGGTTGTGCCAGAGACCGCTGTCGGGTTCGAAGTCGTAGGCGCTGAGCAGCGACGCTCCGTGCGAGGCGATCAGGTGTACGGCGTCGACGATGTAGTCGAACGTTGCGTCGTCGATGAAGTAATTGAAGTTGACGCGCACCCAACCTGGTTTGATGCCTTCGCAGCCGCGGTTGATCTCGCGCTGGAACTCGTGGGAACGGTCGAGGTCGATGCCGAGCAACCGGTGGCCGTACGGGCCGGCGCACGAACATCCACCGCGCGATTGGATGCCGAACACGTCGTTGAGCAGGGCGACGACGAAGTTGTGGTGGAGGAACTTGTCGCCGTGACGGATCACGAACGACACGATCGACAGCCGGTCGGCCTCGTGGCTGCCCAACACGTTGATGCTCGCGTTCCGCGACCAGGAGGCGATGGCACGTCGAACGAAGTCGGACTCTCGGGCCTCGATCACCGCCGGACCGACGGCGTCTTTGAGCTGGAAGACGAGCCCGGCCCGGATCGATTCGATGATCGCCGGTGTCCCGGCCTCCTCGCGATGCTCGATCTCGGGGAGGTAGTCGTGCTCGGCGGTGCTCACGTACCGCACAGTGCCCCCGCCGGGCACGTCGGGGACCCTGTTGGCGAACAGCTTGCGTCGCGCCACCAGCACGCCAGGCGTTCCCGGGCCTCCGATCAGCTTGTGCGGGGAGATGAAGATCGCGTCCATGTAGGCGAGGTTGCCGTCGGCGCTCGATCCCATCTCGATCGGTACATACGGCGCGGCCGCGGCGTAGTCCCAGAGCGAAAGCGCCCCATGTTCGTGGAGCAGTGTGGAGACCGCAACGGTGTCGGTGATGATGCCGGTGACGTTCGATGCGGCCGAGAACGATCCGATCAACGTCGAACGGTCGGCGTGGCGGATCAGTTCGCGCTCGAGGTGTTCGAGGCTGACGTGCCCGTCGACGTCCTCGTCGATGATCACCAAGTCGGCGATCGACTCGCGCCACGGCAACTCGTTGGAGTGATGCTCGTAGGGGCCGATGAACACCACCGGCCGCTCTTCGGCTCGGATCGATGCACCGAACCCGTATCGGTCATCGAGCGTGGAAGGAATCTTCAAGCCCATGACGCCGACGAGTTTGGCGATGGCGTGGGTGGCTCCGCTCCCGCAGAAGACCACGGCATGCTCGTCGTGGGTTGCGCCGACGCAACGGGCGATGATGTCGCGGGCCTCTTCACGCATTCGCGTCGTTTGCAATCCGGTGCCCGACGACTCGGTGTGCGTGTTGGCGTACAGCGGGAGAACGACGGCGCGGATGTAGTCCTCGATGAACGTGAGTGAGCGACCCGATGCGGTGTAGTCGGCATAGATGATCGGTCGGGGCCCGTAGGGGCCGTCGATCACGTCGTCGCGTCCGATGACCGAGTTGCGCACGTAGGAGATGAGTGCGTTGCTGTGGGCCTCGCGTGACATCTCCCCAGTGAACCAGGTCGCGCCGGATACCCTCCGGCGCGGAATGCAGACGTCGCCCGTCAACCCGTCGATCGGACTTACCGATGCCGAGGTGGCGACGCGCATTGCTGCCGGCCATGTGAACGTGGTGCCCTCGCCACCCGATCGGTCGTTCGGCCAGATCGTGGTCGCGAACACCTTCAACATGGTCAACGCAATCATCGTCACCTTGTTCGTCCTGGTGGTGATCTCGGGGAACCCGCAGGATGGCCTGTTCGTCGGTGTGGTGGTCGCCAACTCGGTGATCGGAGTCGTGCAGGAGACGCGCTCCCGACGTGAACTGCACCGTTTGGAGGTGATCACCGAACCGCGGGCCACTGTCGTGCGATCCGGGGAATCGGTGGAGGTCGCGACCGAGGAGATCGTGATCGACGACGTCGTGCAACTCCGGCTGGGGGGCCAGGTGGCCGTCGACGGGTTGGTGTTGGAGTCGATCGCGCTGCGTCTCGACGAGTCGATGCTGACCGGCGAATCGCTCCCCGTGGAAAAAGAAGTGGGCGACGAGGTGCGTTCGGGGAGTTTCGTTGCGGGCGGCAACGGCAGCATCATCGCCACGGGGATCGGCGCCGACAGCTACGCAAGTCGCCTCGCCAACGAGGCGAAGCAGTTCGTGCCTGCGCAGTCGCAACTCCGCTCTGGCATCGACCGGATCCTGCGCTGGCTCACGTGGGTGATCCCGGTGGCGACCATCTTTCTGTTCGTCAACCTCCTCGCCGAAGAGGATGGCTGGCAGGACGCCCTACTCGGGACGGTCGCTGCGGCGGTGGCCATGGTGCCGGACGGGCTCGTGTTGCTGACGAGCCTCGCGTTCATGGCCGGAGCGATTGCGCTCGCTCGACGCAACGCGCTCGCCAAACAGCTCTCGACGGTCGAGGTGCTGGCACGCGTTGACGTGCTGTGTCTCGACAAGACCGGAACGATCACGACCGGCAACATCCGGTTCGCTGCGCTCCATCCGGCCCCTCATCGTTCCGAGGAGGAGGTGACGGAGGCGCTCCGAGCGTTGGCGGCGGCCGATCGGGCCCCGAATGCGACGATGGCCGCCATCGCCGAGCATGTCGGAACGGACCTCGTCTGGGAGGTCGATCGCATCGAGCCGTTCGACAGCGAACGGAAGTGGTCGGGTGCGTCGTTCGTCGGTCACGGTTGGTTCTACCTCGGCGCCCCCGACTTCCTGCTGCGTCCCAACGATCCGTCGCGGCCGTTGGTCGAGACCCTCAGCGCAGCGGGCCAGCGACTGTTGGCCGTCGTGACGTCGGATCACGCGCCCGACGATGGCGGGCTTCCTTCGGATGCGGCGACGTTGGCGATCGTCGAACTCGAAGACGAGATCCGTCCGGATGCCGCCGAGATCCTGGCCTACTTCGCCGATCAACAGGTGACGCTCAAGGTCATCTCCGGCGACAATCCTGACACCGTTGCGGCGATCGCACGACGGGCCGGGCTGTTGGTGGTGGGCGATCCGATCGACGCAAGGGAGCTGCCTGAGGACATCGACGATCTGGCCGACGTACTCGAACAGGCGACGGTGTTCGGGCGGGTGGCTCCGCAGCAGAAACAGGCCATGGTGAACGCGCTGCAGTCACGCGGGCATGTCGTTGCGATGACCGGCGACGGCGTGAACGACGTGCTGGCGCTGAAGGATGCCGATCTCGGTATCTCGATGGGCTCTGGCAGCGAGGCGACCAAGGCGGTCGCGGATCTCGTCCTCACCGATAACGCCTTCTCGAGCCTCCCGGCGGTGGTCAACGAGGGTCGCAAGGTGATCAACAATGTCGAGCGGGTCTCGAAGTTGTTCCTGACCAAGACGGCCTATGCCGTTCTCCTGACGTTTGTCGTCGGGATCCTCGACAGCCCATTTCCGTTCATCCCGCGCCAGCTGACGCTGATCGGTACGTTCAGTATCGGCGTGCCCGGCTTCTTCCTGGCACTCGCACCGGAGGCCGATCTCATCCGGCCGGGTTTCCTGCGACGGGTGCTCTGGTTCACGATTCCGGCCGGGATCGCGATCGGTTCGGCCACCCTCGTTGCGTACGAGGCCTCTCTCGAGATCACCGACCTCCCAGTGGAGCAGGCCCGCACGCTGGCAACGGTGACCTTGTTGGCGCTCGGCCTGGTGGTGCTGGCGGTGACGAGTCGGCCCCTGCGCCCGTGGAAGGTCGGCCTGGTTGGGCTGATGGGGCTCAGTTACGCAGTGGTCTTCGCTGTGCCGTTCCTGCGCAACTTCTTCAAGTTGGAGCTGTTCTGGAGCGAGGCGTGGTGGTATTCCGCGATCGCTGTCGTTGCCGCCGGCGCCGTGATCATCGCGATCCCCCGAATCACCCGCCCCATGCCCCGCTGACAGTCAGCGGTTGAGCAGGACCGGCAGGTTGCGGGGGCCGCGAACCTGACCGTTGGCCCACGTGGTTTCGATGGAGGTGTCGAGCGAATAGTTCGGGAACGCCCGCAGCCACTCCTGCAGGGCGACCACCATCTCGAGCCGAGCCAGGTTCGAGCCGACGCAGCGGTGAATGCCGAGCCCGAACGCAACGTGGCGGTTGTTCTGGCGATCCAGGTCGAACACGTCGGGATTCTCGAACGCCGCCGGGTCGTGATTGGCGGCGGGGAACGTGACAAGCATCTGGTCGCCCGGGTGCACCGGACAGCCGCCGATCACGGTCTCGCCGATGACCTTGCGGGCCATGGTGACCGGCGCGTAGTAGCGCAGCACCTCCTCGTTCGCCGTGTTCCACAGCAGGTCGTCGTTGTCGACGGCGACGAGGCGTTGGACTTCGTCGTTGTGTTGAGCGAAGTGCCACAGGCCCGATCCGATCGCACTCCACGTCGTGTCGATGCCGGCAACGATCAGCAGGCGGATGTAGCCGAGCTTCAGGTTCCAGTCGACCGGCTCGCCGTCGATCTCGGCGTTGGCGACGAGGGTCAGCATGTCGTCCTGGGGGTTCTCGAGCCGGTCGCGCAGCAGGGTGTCGATGTAGCTGCCCATCTCCGTAGCGACCGCGATACGCACGGTGTTGTCACGAGGTGCCAACTGAAAGTTGCGGTAGATCCAGTCGCGGAAGAGGTCGGCATCCTCTTCGGGGAGCCCGGTGAGGATGCAGATGCCGTGGACCGGGATGTGTTGCGAGTACTGCTCAGCGGCGTCAGCGGTGCTGGCCCCATCGAGGTCGGCAATCAGCTTGCGACAGAACGTGCGCAACTGGGCTTCGAGCGGGGCGACCTTCTTCGGGCTGAACGCAGGAAGCAGCAGACGACGGTGCCCGTGATGGTGGGGTGGGTCGGACGTGATCGGCGGCGCCGGTGAACGCGGCGCGTCCGTCCGGCCGACGTTGACCCAGATCGACGAGAAGTTGGTCGTGTCGTTGGCGACCGCAGCAACGGCCTCCATCGTGACCGGCATGAATGCTCGGCCGTATCGCTCAGTCGTGGCCACCGAGCATTGCTCACGAACCGCGTTCCAGATGTCGATCGCGTTCGGTCCCCACTGATCGTCGAGCCAGTCCCAGTCGGTCAACCAGTTGTCGACCGGTGGCATCTCCACGTGTTCGCCCCCGTAGGCCATGACGCCCTCCCCTCGTTCGGCGGCCGATCCACGGCCACTCGGCCGAAGATAGTCAAGATGCCATCGGTCGAGAGATCCGAACGTGATGGCGACCATCACGTCAACGCAGCGTTCGAGCGCATCGGATCGTTGATCGAACTCGCTGACGAGTTGGCCCCGTCAGCCTGACCGGTCAGGCGATCGGCGACGAGCAGCCAGGACGAGCCCCACGAGGACCGCGCTTGCGGCGTTACGAGTGAGCGGAACGCTCGGTATCGCACGCTCGTAGTACCGGTCGAAGTGTCGGGTGTTCAGGCGCTCTTGGTGCCGTGTTCAAGTTCGCGGTCCACCGCACGTCGGATCCCCGCCGACCCTGACCGGTCATCTGCGTCGGCGGCGTCGGGCCGGCCCTTGGGCTGTCTGGTTGTCGGGGTCAGCGAAGAAGATTTCCTGACTGACTGACCCCCTGAGGTGGTTGTGTTCGAACAGACGGGCGGCTTGTCGGTCGATCTCGAACGGATCGGTGTCGTCCAGCCGGTTGAGATCGAACAACTCACCCACTAAACGAGTGTTTTACAAACGGATACGCATGTCGAGTAGTTGGGTTATCGATCGGCGTTATCGGGTGCCGGGTGAAGCGTCGTCAGGCGATGGTGCACCACTCGTCGACGATGTCGAGCAGTTCGTCACGACTGGCTTCGACAGCTGCAACATCTGCGAAGCGAGCTACTCGCTGCAGCCCGTCTCCATGGAGCAGGTCGAAGCGACCGGGAATCCGTGAACCGAGCGGAAAGATCAGGCTGGCAGACTCCTTGGCACTCCAGTGGAAGTACGCCATGATGCCGCCGTAGAGGAACGCCGGTGCCCGG
>DASQFE010000352.1:0-2547 GCA_035633295.1 Ilumatobacteraceae bacterium
CCCGCACTGTTCATCACCGACGCGTCGGGCATCGTGGTCGAGCGCCTCGATGCGGTCTGGAACGAAGCGGAACTCCTCGAAGTCCTCGCCGGCATCCCGCAGTAACAACAGGGGTCAGACCCCTTTTGTTATGGCGGTCAGGAAAAGCTCTGGCCGCAACCGCAGGTGCGTGACGCGTTCGGGTTGGTGATCGCGAACCCCGACTGATCAAGGCCGTCCTTGTAGTCGAGCGTGGCGCCTTCGAGGAGCTGCTTGGAGGCCGGATCGACGACGACCTTGACGAACCCGTCGTCGCCGTAGGTGACCTGCGTGTCGTCGGCGGCGATGTCGCCATCGAAGAACATCTCGTAGGAGAAGCCGCTACAGCCGCCGGGACGAACCGCAACGCGAAGAGCCAAGTCTTCGGCGCCCTCGTCACTGAGCAGCTGACGGACCTTGACGGTGGCGGAATCGGTGAGCGTGATCATGGAACCTCCTGGTGGCAGTTGCTTCAATTTAGCGTGACGCGACGGTCACGCGGCACGGTGTGCGACTGGTGAGCGTGCAAAACTCGCTGACTTCGGCGTCGCCCATCTCGGCAACGAAGCCGGCCACGAGGCCCCGGTGGAGGCCACAAACGAGTTCGGGATGCTGCTTGGCGAGATCCGCAAACGGACAGTGGGCGAAGGCAATCACTGCAGCGTCGGCATCATCGGGCCTGTCGGTGACGAGCGGATCGAAGCCGAGCCGATCGAGATCGGACACGAGGGCTTCGAGCGTGGACGGTGCCTGCTGATACGGCTGCGCTCGGGTCGCCCCTTCGACGCGACCTACGGCTTCGGCGTCGTCCGCACTGGCCTGAAGTCGGGCCGCCATTGCCAGCACCATCCGGGCCAGGACAGGCATGGTGGGTGGTTCGAAGCCGAGCGACGGGGCGTCCTGGGCGATCGAGTAGCGATGTTGCGGGCGGCCGACGTCGCCGCGTCCGCCGACCTCCACGTCGAGGAGGCCGGCCTCGCGCATGCGCTCGAGATGCGGACGCGTGGTGTTGGGATGCAATCCGAGCGACTCGGAGATGTCGGCCGTTGCAAGTGGTCGCGGCGAGCGTGCAAGTTCAAGGTAGATCGCGTACCGCGTGTTGTCGCCCAGCGCCTTGAGGAGGTCGAGCTGCGGTGTGCCCCCCAGTGCTGCCATTGAGTCAGCGTTGATGACGTCTCGATCCACAAACGGAGATTACCCGGAGTTCGCCGGTAAAATCACTCCCATGTCCGCCGGCCAATCCAGCAGCCCCTCGAGTGGCACCCCGAACAACGCGGCACCACCGACGGTTGACGACGTCATGCTCGTGCTCGGCACGGTCATCGATCCAGAACTCGGCACCGACATCGTGTCGCTCGGGATGGTGCCATCGGTCGACGTGGCTCCCGACGGCCTCGTCACCGTCGGCATCAAGCTCACGATCGGGGGGTGTCCGCTGCGCGCCGAGATCAAGAAGGAAGTCGAGACCCGAGTGTCGGTGCACCCCGGGGTCTCCTCCGTGAAGATCTCGTGGGGAGAGATGAACGCTGAGGAGCGCAGCCAGGTGATGACCAAGGCACGGTGGAACGCCCGCCAGAACGCCCCCGACACCGAGGTGCCGTTGTCGTGCAAGGTGCTCGCCATCGCCAGTGGCAAGGGCGGCGTGGGCAAGAGTTCGGTCACCGTCAACCTCGCCACGGCACTCGCGTCGGCCGGCCACACGGTCGGGGTGCTCGACGCCGATATCTGGGGTTTCTCGGTTCCTCGACTGCTCGGCATCTCCGATCGTATGGAGGCATCGAAGGTCGACGGCTCCGACAAACCCAAGATCTTCCCCAACGAACGCGTTGTCGGCACCGGCCTGCTCAAGGTCGTCTCGACCGGCTTTCTCGTCGGCGAGGACACCGCACTCATGTGGCGGGGTCTGATGCTCACCAAGGCCGTCGAGCAGTTCCTCCGCGACGTGCAGTGGGGTTCGCTCGACTACCTGCTCATCGACATGCCACCCGGCACGGGCGATGTGCAGATGGGCTTGGCGCGAATGTTGCCGAGCACCGACCTGATCGTGGTCACCACACCGGCGCTGGCCGCGCAGAAGGTGGCCCAGCGCGCTGCCGACATGGCCCAGCGCAGCTTTCTGAAAGTGGTCGGGGTCATCGAGAACATGAGCGCCTTCACGTGCGATCACGGCGAGTCCTATGCACTGTTCGGCTCCGGTGGCGGGAAGGCCCTCGCCGAAGCGATCGACGCGCCGCTGCTCGGTCAGGTACCCCTGGAGGCGACCGTGGCTGCCGGTGGCGATGCAGGCGAACCTGTCGCACTCGCCGGAACCGGAGCAGCGGCGGACGCCTTCCGGGCGATCGCCGAGCGGATCCTGACCGACATCGCGCCGCCGTCCGACCCCGACGCCATCGACATGGCCGGCTGCTCGGCCCGCCTGTTCGACACCGTCAACGCCGCCTTCGCCGAACTCGACGCCAACGCCTGACAGTCGTACACGATGTGTCCGACACATCGTGTACGTCAGGTGAGTGCGTCGTAGTCGGGGTC
>DASQFE010000353.1:0-3311 GCA_035633295.1 Ilumatobacteraceae bacterium
GGCCGATGGATCTCGGAATTGCTGGACGACGCGCGGCGGTGGCCGCCGGGTCATCGGGACTCGGCCTCTCGACGGCCGTTGCACTCGCCGACGAGGGTGCTCATGTGGTGATCTGCGGCCGCGATGCCGACCGACTTGCCGCTGCGGTCGAGCAGGTCGGCCACGGTTGTGTGGGGCTGGCGATCGATGTCTCCACCGTCGAGGGTTCGGCCTCGTTCGTGAAGCAGGCCGTCGACGCGCTCGGGGCGGTCGACATCCTCGTCACGAATGCCGGCGGTCCGCCGCCGGGGAATTTTGCGTCGACACCCGTCGACGCATATCAGGCCGCGCTCGATCTCAACCTGATGTCGGTGGTGGCGATGTGCAAAGCGGCGGTCCCCGCGATGCAGGAGCGGCGATGGGGGAGAGTGGTCGCCATCACGTCGCTTGCCGTTCGTCAGCCGATGGCTCAGCTGATCCTGTCGAACACCGCGCGCGCCGGTGCGACCGGCTTCCTCAAGACCCTCGCCCTCGAGGTCGCCAACGACGGCGTGACGGTGAACTCGATCCAACCCGGCCTGCACCGGACCCCGCGGGTGACACACCTCTACTCCGACGAGCAGCAACGCTCGATGCGGATGGGCGAGGCAGCCGATTTCGGCGCTGTCGCTGCGTTCCTGTGCAGCGAGCAGGCGAAGTTCACCACCGGCGTGCAGCTCCACGTCGACGGCGGCGCGTACCTCGGCCTGCTGTAGCGGCCGGGGGCCGCGCGAGACTCGGTCGATGGCCACTCGCACCACGATCCATGTCGACCGTCACGCGATCGGCGCCACGCGTCTCGTCGAGGTCGACGAGCCCGAGTTGGCCGCCGATCACGTCCGCCTTTCGATCGAGCACTACGCGCTCACGGCCAACAACATCACGTATGCCCAGTTCGGCGACATGCTCGCGTACTGGGACTTCTACCCCGTGACGGCCGAGTGGGGCAACGTGCCGGCGATGGGCTATGGCCGTGTCACCGAGTCGAATGTCGAGGGCATCGCCGTTGGTTCGCGCTACTACGGCTGGTACCCGATGGCGACCGGTGTCGACGTCCAGGCGGTTCCCACACGCGACGGCTTCCGCGATGATGGCCCCCACCGGGCCCCGCATGCAGCGGTGTACCGCAGTTTCGCCGCAACCGATCGTGATCCGATGGCCACAACCGCCGATGACGAACCACGCCATGCGCTCCTCCGAGGTCTCTTCTTCACCGGGTTCCTGGCCGACGCGTTCTTCGCAGCTGACTCGTACCGGGGCGCCGAGCAGGCAATCGTGCTGTCGGCCAGCAGCAAGACGGCGATCGGATACGCGGCGTCGGCCAAGCTCACCGGTGGCGTGCGGCTCGTCGGTGTCACCTCGCCCGGCAACGTCGACTTCGTGCGCGGCGTGGGGTGTTACGACGAGGTCGTCACGTACGACCAGCTCACCGACATCGCGCTGGCGCCGAGCGTCGTTGTCGACATGGCCGGCCTCGGGTCTGCGGTGGCCTCCGTGCACGCTCGTCTGGGCGACGATGTCCGCTACTCGATGGTGGTTGGCAAGAGCCACCACGACGCCCCGCCCGCACTGGTCGAGCATGGGCCGACTCCCGAGATGTTCTTCGCCCCGGGTGCGATTGCCGATCGTCTGGCCGAGTGGGGTGCCGAGGGATACCAGCAGCGGATGCACGGTGCGCTGACGGCATTCATCGCCGGCAGTTACGACTGGCTCACGATCGACGAGCGGCGAGGCCCAGCCGCCGCCCGAGCCGCATGGACCGAACTCCACGCCGGCGAGATCGCGCCGTCGCGCGGCCTCATCGCGTCCGTTCATCCCTGACCCAGCGTTTGAACCTGAACGGGGTCGGGTCCGGGTCTGGGCGATCGACCCAAGCCCGAAATTCGGAGCGAACCTTGCGCACGGAGCGATATCTACTCCGAATTTTGGGGGTGGTTGGCTCGATCGGATGTGGTGACGGAGGCGTCGCCGTAGTCGATGCGGCGGGCGCGAAGGCGGAGGTCTTCGAGGACGCGTCGGTTCGCAGCTTGCAGGTCGGCAAGAAACGCAACAGCCCAGATCTGGGCGGCGACGACGATCAGGCCGATCCCGCCGAGGAGGCTCGGTACACGGCTCGTGTAGTCGTCGTCGAAGACGTACAGCCCGAGCCACCGCAGCAGCAGCAGTGTGCCGACGACAAAGGGGACGAGGCCGATGAGGAAGAAGAAGCGGAAGGGTTTGTAGAGCGCGAAGCTGCGCACGATTGCCTGTGCGGAACGCCAGACGTAGCGCGAGCTGCTCTTGACCAGGCGCGATTCCCTCGTCTTGGGGTTCACGCCAATCGGCACGGAGGTGATGGCGACACCGTTCCACCCGGCCTGCACGATGGTCTCCATTGTGTAGGTGTATTGGCCGAAGACCTGGACACGCATGGCGGCGTCGCGGGTGTAGGCGCGGAATCCGCTTGCCGCGTCGCGCACGCCGGTGTCGGAAAACCGCCGGACGACCGAGCTGCCGAGGCGTTGGAGCAGCTTCTTGGTGCGCGAGAAGTCGTCGATCGACTCGATCGGTCGTTCGCCGACGACCATCTCGGCGTCGCCTGAGAGCACCGGTGCGACGAGGTCGGGGATCGACGAACCCTGGTACTGATTGTCGGCGTCGGTGTTCACGATCACATCGGCGCCGGCGCGCAAGCATGCATCGATGCCAGTGAGGAACGCCGCGGCGAGCCCCCGATTGTGAGGGTGTGAGACCACATGGTCGATGCCGAGTTCGTGGGCGACTTCGACGGTGCGGTCGGTGCTGCCGTCGTCGATCACGAGCCATTCGACGATGTCGATGCCCGGCACCTCCCGGGGCAGATCGGCCACCGTGAGCGGCAGGGTCTCCTCCTCGTTGAAGCACGGGATCTGGATGATGAGCTTGATCGGCCTGGCTGTGTTGATCGGCCCGGCTGCGTTGATCGACTCGGTGACAGGGCTCGACATCAGGGCGCAGCGTAACTGGTGGCAGTCTCAGCCTCGCCGCGGTCGATCGGCGGTGGCGGCGCGGTACGACTGACCGGCACCGAGATGGCGGCGCCGAGGAGGTCGACTGCCACCGACACGACCCGGCTGATGACCGCAACCGAGACGGCCACGCCGGCGCCCAGCGGTGCGGTCATCATCGAGATGAAGACGGCCTCACGAACGCCGAGGCCGCCGGGCAGGCCGATGATCACGAATCCGGCGATCCACGACACGCAGGTCGCATAGATCAGGGTGACGACGAGGTCGGTATCGAGGGGCACACCCAGGGCGCGGGCCGAGAAGATG
>DASQFE010000354.1:0-5712 GCA_035633295.1 Ilumatobacteraceae bacterium
CTGCGAGTGAGCACCGAAGTCGTTGTAGAGCAGGTCGCGCTGGTCGGGGAAATCGGTGAAGGCCTTCAGACCGTGGCTGATCGCATTGCGGGTGGTCTCGTTGCCGGCGACAACGAGCAGGATGAAGAACGATCCGAACTCCTGAGGCGTCAGCTGCTCGCCGTCGACCTCGGCGGCCATCATCACCGAGGTGATGTCATCCTGCGGGTTCGCCTTGCGATCCTCACCGAGCGCCTGGGCGTACATGAACATCTCGAGCGCCTGGGCCATCAGGTCCTGGTACGAGGTGACGAAGTCGGGATCGCCGCCGCCGAGGATGGTGTTGGTCCATCGGAAGATCTTCCCGTAGTCCTCCGGCGGGATGCCCATCATGTCGCAGATGATCTCCAACGGCAGCGCCGCCGCGACGTGCTCGACGAAGTCGCAGGTCTTGTCGGGGAAGTCGGCGAGGAGTCGGTCGATGATCTGATTGGCCTTGGTCTTCACGACTTCTTCGACCGCCGTGATCTCCTTCGGCGTGAAACCCTTTGACACGATCGAGCGAAGTCGGAAGTGCTTCGGGTCGTCCATGTTGATCATCGAGCCGAAGAACTCGTTCATCTCCTGCGGCAGGTCCCCGATGTTCGAACCTTGGCCGGAGCAGAAGAGCTTGGGGTTGCGGCTGACGTGCCAAATGTCGTCGTGCCGGGTGACGGCGTAGTAGCCGGGTCCGGGCGGGAATGGGAGTTCGGGGATCTCGCGCTCGGCGTAGTGCACGAGGCCCGGGGTGTCACGCAGCGTCTTGAACGCTCCTTCGCGATGAGCGCGGGAGGCCAACCAGAACTCGGGATCGGACAGGTCGAAGTCGTCGAGACCGACCTGGTCGTAGGGGGCGAGCATCGTCATGATCGCGACAGTACGGGAACGATGCGATCGGTGAGGTAGTCGACGGGGCGGCGCGGGTTGAGTTCCTGGCGGAACCGGCGTTGACTGGTCGGATGCTCGAGTTCTCAGAGATCGAACGGGTCCTGGTCGTCACTGCACATCCCGACGACGTCGACTTCGGTGCTGCCGGCACTGTGGCCGCACTCACTGATGCCGGCGTCGAGGTCGTGTACTGCCTCGTCACCGATGGGCAGGCCGGCGGATTCGACCACTCGATCCCGCGCAGCGAGATGGCGGCGATCCGGCGGGAGGAGCAGACCAAGGCGGGCGCGGAGGTCGGGGTCACCGACTTGCGATTCCTCGGGTTCATGGACGGCACCGTCGAGGTGACCCTGGAGCTGCGTCACGACATCAGTCTCGTCATTCGTCAGGTGCGTCCGCAGGTAGTGATCACGCAGTCGCCGATTCGCAACCTGGCCTCGACGTACGGATCCCATCCCGACCACACGGCGACCGGCGAGGCGACGATGTGCGCCGTCTATCCCGATGCCCGTAACCCGTTCGCGTTCCCGGGGACGCCGTGCGCCGAGCTGGAGGATTGGAAGGTCCAGGAGGTCTGGGTACAGGCAGGCCCGCTCGGAGGGACGACCGATGGTCTCGAGCACGTCGACGTCACCGACCAGATGGACCGCAAGATGCGCGCACTGCGCTGCCACGTCAGCCAGCTCACGGATCCCGACGGCATGGAGCAGCGCATCCGCGAGCGTTTCCAGCAGATCGCCGCCGACCGTGGCCTCCCCGAGGGCCGCAGCGTCGAGCTCTACCGCGTCCTCGACACCCGCTGAATTCCACGAAGCGGTGAGCGAGCGGCCCGGATACCGGCTCTTCGCTCATCACTCGCGTGTGAAGGCGAGGTGGACGGCTCCGAGGAGCGGTCCGGCGGCGCCGAGTGCGATGGGACGCACGGGGACGTCGAGATGAGACTGGACGGCCGGACCGAACCGGTCGAACGCTGCCGACAGTCCGCCGCCGATGACGAGTAGCTGGATGTCGAACTCGGTGATGACCGGCTTGAGGAACTCGCCGATGCGATGGCCGTGATCGAACACCACCTCGGCGTTCATCGGATCATCGACTGCTGTTCGGAGGTCGTCCATGGTGACGCCGAGTCGATCTGCGAGCCCTCGCGCCGACAGCACGTCGTCGGATCGGCCGTCCCATGGCGTCGGGCGCATGCCGAGGTGTTCGACGCCGAAGCCGCCGATGAACTCGACCGGCCAGGCGTGGTCGGTCACGCAGGTGCCCATTCCTGTTCCGAGCGTGATCGTCATCACGCGATCGACGCCGCGACCGGCGCCCGTCAGGGCCTCCCCGGTGCCGGCCGACTCGGCGTCACGCGTGAATCGGATCGGTCGGTCGCCGATCGCCGTGCGCGCTCGGAGCGCTGCCCGGAGATCGATGCCGTAGATGTCCTCGAACTTAGCGACGCCGCGCATGCGTGATACACCTGCTTCGAGATCGAACGGTCCACAGATCGCGATTGCGAGACCGATCGAGGCATCAGCGAGAGCGAGTGCGTGATTGGCCATCTCGGCGAGCCGGGCCAGGATGGTCTCGGCATCGGATTGGGCGAGCGTCGGCAACGCCGGGCCGAGATCCACGATCGGCTCCGCTCGGGTCTCGCCGCGCACGACACCCGACTTGATCGACGTTCCGCCCACATCGAGCGCTGCCACTACCTGCTCCATCGCCGCCCCTCGCTCATCGCTCTTGCAAAAGGGGTCTGACCCCTGTTGCAAGGGTTAGAGGATTTCCCAGCGGTTGGGGCGGTCGGCGTGGACGACGACCGCGTCGTACACCTTGAGGCACAGCGTGGCCCGCAGCACGTACTGTTCGCCGCCGCTCGACAACTCCGCGAGCGCGTAGCCCTCGCTGGAGTCGCGCACGCCGGTGCCGATGCAGTGCAGCGCTGCAATCTGCAGCCCGGCGCTCTCGGCCTCGGCGGCCCACAGATTCACGAGCCCTTGGCGAAGCGACGGATCGTCGAGGAGGTCGGAACCGCCGAGCGTGAGCGTGACGTTGCAGATGTGCACGGGTTGGACGTGTTCGGGTTCGACCACGTCACCACCGAGTTCACCGTCGAGCATGACCACAATCGGTCCATCGGGCCCGGTGACCCCGCCGATAAATCCGTAGCGCACCAGTGGCAGCCCGTCGTTGTCGGTGGTGGCGTAACGGATCCGGTCGCCGTGGCTGAACGTGGTCACCGGCCGGCTCCCACAGGATCTGCGGACTCGGCGATCACCGCGTCGGACAACTCCGGCCACACCCGCAGCGCGATGTCGGCCCACTGGTCGAACTCACGGTCGGCGAGCGCCACCAGTGCGAGGTCGAGGTCGGGGTCGATCCAGAACATCGTGCCGGACCCGCCGAAGTGACCGAACGTGCGCGGCGAGTTGGTCGTACCGCTCCAGTGCGGCTGCTTGGCGCCGCGCACCTCGAATCCGAGCCCCCAGGGGCACTGCGCATAGCGACCCACGCCGGGAACGATACCGGCGAGCGCGGGGTAGTGGGTGCGTTTGGCGTCGGCCGCGGTCGACGAGTGGATCAGCGACGGTCGCATCACCTCGGCGACGAAGCGGCAGGTGTCGCCGAGATTCGAACGGACCCCTGCGGCGGCCGAGCCACGCAAGACGCTCGATGTCATGGCGAGCGGAGCGAACACCGCCTCGTGCAGATAGTCGGCGAACGTCATGTCGGTCGCTGCCTCGACGGCTCGCGCAGCGAGGCTGAATCCGCTGTTCGAGTAGATCCGGGTGCTCTCGGGTGCACTGATCGGCTCCTCGCCCTCGAAGGGGTAGCCCCCGGCATGGGCGAGCAGATGACGCAGTGTGCAACCCGGTTGGCCGGCCGGTTGGTCGAGTGAGACCACGCCCTCTTCGACGGCGACGAGGATGGCCCACGCAGCCATCGGTTTGGAGATGGACGCCAAGCGCTGAACCCGTTCGACGTCGCCGATGGTGCCGATGACGACGCCACTGCGGAGTACTGCAGCGGAGACGTCGGGGACCGGCCACTCGGCCGTGAGATCGAGAGCCGACACCTCGATCACCCGATCGTTCAGGTGAAGTCGCGGAGGAGTTCGGCCACCCGGAAGGCGAGGTCGACGCTTTGTCGAGCGTTGAGTCGCGGGTCGCACACCGTTTCGTATCGGTGGTCGAGATCGGTGTCGGACAGGTCGTCGCCGCCGCCCAGACACTCGGTGACGTTCTCGCCGGTGAGTTCGATGTGGATGCCGCCCGGCCAGGTGCCTTCGGCGCGATGCGCTCTGACGAACCCGCTGATCTCGGCGATCACGTCGTCGAAGTGCCGGGTCTTGCGGCCGGTGGAGGTGGAGTAGGTGTTGCCGTGCATCGGATCGCACGCCCACACAACCGGGTGTCCGGCATCAGTGACGGCTCGAAGCAGCGGTCGTAGGCCGTCTTCGATCTTGTCGGCACCCATCCGAGTGATCAGCGTGAGCCGCCCCGGAATCCGTGACGGATTGAGCACGTCGCAGAGTTCGAGGACGAACTCGGCGTTGGTGGTCGGGCCGATCTTGCAGCCGATCGGGTTGCCGACGCCGCGCAGGAACTCGACGTGCGCGCCGTCGAGATCGCGGGTGCGGTCACCGATCCAGAGCATGTGGGCGGAGCAGTCGAACCATGTGCCGGTCAGCGAGTCCTGCCGCGTGAGCGCTTCCTCGTAGCCGAGTATGAGCGCCTCATGCGAGGTGAAGACATCGACTTGCGACAGGTTCGGGTTCGATTCGGTGTCGATGCCACACGCCCGCATGAACGCGAGCGCCCGCTCGATCTCGGCGGCAACGCTCTCGTAGCGCTCACCCTCGGGGCTCGACGCCACGAACTCTTGCGTCCAGGCGTGCACCCGTGACAGGTCGGCGAAGCCACCCTTCGTGAACGCTCGCAGAAGGTTGAGCGTCGACGCCGACTGGTGATAGGCCTGCACGAGCCGTTCCGGGTTCGGGGTGCGTGCGGATTCCGACGGGTTGGCGTCGTTGACGATGTGGCCGCGGAACGACGGGAGTTCGAGGTCGCCGACCATCTCGGTGGGAGCGGATCGGGGCTTCGCGAACTGGCCGGCGATCCGGCCGACCTTCACGATCGGGACGCCGACGGAATACGTGAGCACCACGGCCATCTGGAGAATGACGCGCAACTTCTCCCGGATGTTGTCGGCGGAGAACTCTTCGAAGCTCTCGGCGCAATCGCCGGCCTGGAGGAGGAATGCGTTGCCCGCAGCGACCCGGGCCAGTTCGCCCTGCAGTGATCGGGCCTCGCCGGCGAACACCAGCGGTGGCATGGAGGCGATCTGTTTGAGTGCCTGTTCGAGCGCGGCGGCATCGGGCCAGTCGGGCTGTTGGCCAACGGAGTGGTCGTGCCAGGACGTCGGCGACCAGTTGGATCGGCTCTCAGGCATCCGCTCAGGCTACCCGGCCGGAAAACGACCAGAGCGGTCGGATTTCTCCAACCGCTCCAGCATTGATTCTGTGTCCTCGTCGATCTGATTCGTTCGGTGGCAAGGCGCCGGACGACGACGCCGACTTCCGTCGGCGAGGAGGCCCGGCAACGCAGCCAGCGGGCGAATCAGACGGCGAGGATGCGTTCGGCGTCGTCGCGGAGGCCAGCGACGGCGCGAGACACCAGGCGGCGGGCGGCTTCGGCAGTGACGCCGAGCTGCTCACCGACTTCACGAAAGCTCTTGCGCTCGCCATCGACGAGCCCGAAGCGGGACTCGACGGCGAAACGGGCCCGTGTGTCGAGCGTGCCGAGCAGTTCGTCGAGCAGT
>DASQFE010000355.1:0-2800 GCA_035633295.1 Ilumatobacteraceae bacterium
CTCGCGCCGCAGGACGCCGCCGACGTCGCCGCCCGACTCGGGCTCGACGCTTCGCCGCACGGACGGACATCCCGATGATCACCCTGCACCCACTCACGGCGATCGCGCCGTCACACCTCTACCAACACCAACACCGGCGGCACCTTGCCCGCCCCCGAAAGGACACCAACATGAACCAGCTCACCAACAACGTCTGGCGCCTTGCGCTCGTCGCCTCCGGAATCACCCTCGCGATCGGCGGGTCGATGCACCCCGAATCCGATGCACGAGAACCGCTCCGCGAGGAACTCGCCGAAATGACCTCCGACCCCGATTGGTGGTTGTCGCACGGCTTCGTCGTGATCAGCACGGTGCTGCTCGCGGCAGGTCTCTGGCTCGCAGTCCGCCGGCAGGGCTGGCCCGAGCGTGTCGGTCGACCACTTCGCCTCGCGGCGATCGCGGTGTCGGCATACATCGTCGAAGCCGTCTTCCACTTCGGGGCCGGCGTCGACAGTGACGCTCTCCGCGACGGGGACGCGGCTCCGGTGGCATTCGCGCACATTGGCCTGTCGATGCTGCTCTATCCCCTGATGGGCGCGGCGATCGCCCTGCTCGGAGCGCGAACCTTCGGCGCGTTCACCCCGTTACGCAAGCCGATCGCTCTCATCGCCGTCGCCGCCGGGCTGGCCCAAGCGACCGTCATCCCGTTGACACTCGCACTGCCCAACACCGAGCTCTCGCCGGTCTTCGCAGGTTCCGCCGTACTTCTGGCGCTGTGGTCGGTGCTCACCGCATTCGCAGGATTCGGCACGCAGGCCATGAACTCGCCGTCGACCGCCTCCGAGGTGCGAATCACCACCCACCATGTCGACACGGCCACGTCCGGCGCAGCACCTCGATGACTCGACGATCCATCCACCACGTCGTGGAGATCGCCCCCACCGCCCGGGTCGAGCGCATCGACCCAACAACCAACAACACACTCACAGGAGACCACTCATGAACACCACCTTCACCCGCCTGACCGCACTCGCGGCTGCCACCATCATGACGATCACCGCATGCGGTTCCGACGAGAACACCTCGTCGAACACCGTGGCCGTCGCCGACACGACACACGACACGACACATGACACGACCGATCACCAACCGGTGACCGTCGCCATCGGAGGCGTCGACTACGCCTTCACCAACGTGCCCGCGTCGACCCCGGCCGGCACGACCCTCGAACTGCAGAACACCTCCGAGGTCGAGCTCCACGAGCTCGTCGCGTTCCGACTGCCCGACAGCGATGAACTTCCGCTCGCCGAGCTCGTACAACTGCCGCCCGACGAGCTCACCGCACGCCTCGGTGCACCCGTGACCGTAGTGCTCCAGGCGCCCGGCTCCGACGAGCAGATCGTGGCCGTCGGCGACGGCTCACTGCAGAAACCCGGCCGCTACGTGATCATGTGCTTCATCCCCACAGGTGTCGATCCGCAGGTGTACTTCGACGCCGCCGCCGCATCCAACGGCGCACCCCCAGCCGTGCCCGGTGGCCCACCGCACTTCGTCAACGGCATGTACGCCGAACTCGTCGTGGAACCGTTGAACTGAGATGGCCGAACTGAACGACCTCACTTCAGCCGGTCCACGGATCGGCCTCGCACTCTCCCACGGCGGAGTGTTCGCCAACCCTGCCAGCGTCATCGAGATGGCCACCAAGGCCGAACAACGCGGGTTCGCATCGCTCTGGGCGATGGATCGTGTACTGGCACCCATCGCTCCTCGGACCCCCTATCCCGCCTCGGCTGACGGTGTGCTGCCCCCAGGCCAGCACACCGTCCTCGATCCGATCGTCGCCTTGGCGATCGCGGCAACTGTCACGCAGCGGATCGGGCTGGGCACCAATGTGCTCGTCGCACCCTTCTACTCGCCGATCGTGCTCGCCCGATCGCTGACCGCGATCGACATGGCCAGCAACGGCCGTCTGACCGTCGGGCTCGGGCTCGGCTGGTCAGCAGACGAGTTCGACGCCGTCGGCGTCCCGCAGCGGCATCTCGGCGCACACCTCGAAGAGTTTCTCGACGTCCTCGACACCGTCTGGGCCGACGGGATCAGCAGCCACCGAGGAGAGCGCTACCACATCGCCCCCGCGACGATCCTGCCAAAGCCGGTCCAACGACCACGGCCGCCGATCCTGCTCGCCGCCTACACACCAACAGGGCTCGATCGAGTCGCCAGACGCGCCGACGGTTGGACACCGGCCGGATTGCCGATCGAGGCCATCTCGCCGATGTTCGGCGGCGTGCGTGACATGGCTGCCGGCTACGGACGCGATCCGGACGCCATGCAACTGTTCGTTCGTGCCAACGCTCACGTGACCGATCGCCCACTCGGCAGGGACCGGCCCGCCTTCAGCGGTTCGACCGTTCAGATCATCGACGATCTCGACGCCACACGCCAGACGGGCGCCCACGAGATCATCCTCGATCTGCAGGGTTGCGCTCGCACCATCGACGAACTCCTCGACCTCGCCCAGACCGTCACCCAGCCGATCCTCTCGACAATCTGACAAAGGATCCCGAGCGGGGTGACACAGTGATGATGCGTGCCGATACAGGTCGCACTGCGGCCGGGATCGTCTTGTGGCGGAATGGCCGTCCTGACATCGGGTCGGCACTGTCGGGGCGTTGGGTAGCTTGGACGGGATGGCGACGTTTGGGGTGTTGGGGCCGATATCCGTCGTCGGCGATGACGGCGCGGAGGTGACGCTGACTGGGCTGAGACAGCGTCGGCTCCTGAGCGCGCTGCTCCTGCACCGAGGGCATGTCGTGTCGAT
>DASQFE010000356.1:0-5123 GCA_035633295.1 Ilumatobacteraceae bacterium
GATCGCGCCGTTGACCACGGTCGGCACGGTCGCCCATCGATCGGCGACGTCGTTGACGAAGCCGACGGACCGCCGGTTGATGTCCGCCATCGCGTCGGCGTCGTAGCCTTGGCGGGCACCCCAGTCGAGGCTCGCGCGCCATGTTGGCGTGTCGATGACGATGCCGGTACCCATCGACGCAGCGAGTTCGAAGTACGGGTCGTAGTAGTTGCGAAGTGCCTGGCGGCCTTCCTCGGCGTCGAGCAGGGTGAACGCGGCGAAGTCGACGAGTTCGACTCCCTGCTGGAAGATGAGACTTGTCTCGAGGCCTCCGTCGGCGATGAACGGACCGTCAGCCAGCTGTGGGAGCGTTCGCGGGTCGGCAGCCGTGCTGGGGGTGGGGATGGCAGTGTGGGTGGTCATGTGTCCTCGGTTCGTGAGTGGGTGGTACGTGAATACCCAACAAGCGTGAGGTCGCGCGTCACATCGTGAGAGCCCACAGCACGTCAGGCGTCGACCCGCCGCCGCTGGCGGTCCGGATCCGGAGTGGTCAGTGCGATTCGATCAACCAGGACGTCGCGTGTTCCGGCGCATAGCGGCAGTAGATCCCGGTTCGGATCGAGCGCTGCAGATGGCGGCCCAACTCCGGGTGTACCGCCTCGATGTGCCGCAGCGCAGTCCGCATTCGTTGGGTGACCGTCGAGCGAGCACGCTCGACGGTGCCGCTCGCCCTCCTGGCCTTCCCGCCGTGTCCCAATGCGGCCGTCAGATGGTCGACGAGTGCGTCGAACTCGGCCTGCGCGCGTTCGGCACGTCGATGATCGTTGGCGGCTTCCGCGTCGTCGATCTCGGCCTGCAGGTCTCGGATGCGCTGCTCGTACTGCCGGCGTGCGGTGGCGTCGATCACCTCGCCCGTCGACGCGTCCTGCGAACCGGCTCCCACGAGGTCCAAGCAGTGCACCTCGCGCCCATCCGCTGCCAGCAGCGCTGCGATGTCGGCGATTCCCTTCGACGTCCGCACCGAGACCGACCGGCCGGCAAAGTCGAACTCCCAAACATCACCCCGCCTGCGCACGGCAGCGTCAGGTCGCACCGGATCGGGTCGTGTCGCCGTCGCGATCCCCGGCGACCCGACTCCCGCCGTCGCTCCGGCCACCACATCGGCCACCACGGTTGCGACCGTGCGGAGGGCGTCGCGGATCGACAGCGGGCTGACTCGCATGCCTGCGGTGTCTCCGAGTGGTGGCGTGAGATCGAAGCCGGCGCTGCACAGCACGGTCGACGGTGGCAGCGTCGGCACCGTCGCACTCAGTGAGCGCCATGCAGGGTGCTCGGCCCGGTGTGCGACCAGGGCCGCCACGTCGACGACCAGTCGGGCATTGCTCAGCGACCCCCGCATGCGCAACTCGGACAGCAGGTCGGCGACCGTTTCAGCGGCGACCTGCACCTCGTCGGTCAACAACTGGCCGTAGGCGATCGTCCGCAGGTTCCCCGCGCACGCGTTCGGGTAGTCGATGGCCCGGGCTTCGTCGAGCGCTGCTCGCGCAAGAGCGATGCCCGAGGGCGCATCGCCCCGGACCGTGGTCCATGCGATGATCGTGGACGCCCACGAGGCATTGATGGCGGATCGGATCGCATCGGCCTCCCGCCGGGCCGCCGTCATCACCGCGAGGGCGTCCTCGACGTCGCCGGCGTCAGCGCGTATCTGGGCATCGGCCAACTCGAGCTCGATGGCCATCGCCGTCAGACCGAGCCGACGCGCATGACGAGCACCATCGATGAATGCGCTGGACGCTTCGACGCGATCGCCGAGCGCGAGGTGGCTCTGGGCGATGGCGCGACGAAGCGTGACTGCCGCCCAGGTCGGACGCTGGGAAGCGGCCAGCGCCTGTTCGGCGAGCTCAATCCCGCGGTGCGGGTCGCCGGCCAGGTTCTCCGCCGTTGCGAGTGTTCCCCAAGCCTCCGGCGCATTCGGTGCATCGGAGTCGAGCGCACCCGGCCAGCGCTCGGCGACGCGCCGCGCCATGACGACGATGTCGAGCGCTCGGCCCTGCTGCACGATCGCGAACAGTGCGGCGGTCAGCGACAGCGACCGGTCGGGTTCACGATCGTGGTCCACGGTCCATCGCAGCGCTGTGGCAACGTGGTCGTACTGCTCGGCGACGTCATGCAGCAGGTCGTGGTCCCATCGTGTCCCCGCGCCGGCGAGTCGGGCCCACACGCGAGCGATGATCCGATCGACGAACTGATCGGCGCGGTGGTCGAGGCTGCCCTGCTCGCGCAGGTGCTCCAGCGCACAGGCGCGGACCGTGTCCATCACCCGGTATCCGGTCAGGCCGGAACCGCGGTCCAACGACACGAGCGAGGCGTGAACGAGCGTTTCGATCCCGGCGAGGAGATCGAGCTGCTCACCCGGGTCGGTGACCAGCGCCGCCGCATCGTCCGCCGTGAACCTGCCAGGCAACAGTGCGATCCGCCCGAGCAGATCGGCCTCGCCGTCGGACAGGAGATCGATCGACCACCGCACGAGATCGGTGACACTGCGGTGCCGTTCACTCCCTCGGAACCGTGGGCGGTCGAGAACGCCGACACCGGCGTCCAGCCGTTCGCAGAGGTCGGCGATCGTCATCGACCGGGTTCGGGCGGCGGCGATCTCGATGGCAAGCGGCAGCCCGTCGAGCCGTCGGATGACCCGCGCAACAGTGTCGAGATCGTCGTGGCCGAGCTGTGCGCCGGCGTCTTTGGCGCGGGCAAGAAAGAGCAGCACGGACGGCGCACTGGGGTCCGGGTCGTCGGCGTCGGGGAGCGGTAGTGGCGCCAGGGTCATCACCGACTCTCCGGGGAGATCGAGAGGCGACCGGCTCGTGGCGAGCACGGTCGGGGTCTCCCCGGACTCGAGCAGTTCGCCGATCGCCTCTGCCGCTGCGTCGAGCACGTGTTCGCAGTTGTCGACGATCACCAGGATCGCCTGATCCGGTGGCGCGGCAAGGAGCGCTTCGAACGACGTGAACCCGATCTGCGCAGCAATTGCGCCGGCGACTGCATCGGGCGCTTGCACGCGAGCGAGGTCGACGAAGCGGGTGCCGTGTGGGTATCGCGCCTCGACTCGGCGTGCCCCGGCGACGGCCATCGTCGTCTTGCCAACCCCGCCCGGGCCGATCACGGTCACCAGGCGGCGTGACGCCAACCGGTCGTCGAGTTCTGCGAGCTCGCTCGCACGCCCGATCGGGGCCGCCCCAGCGTCCACGGTCGCCCAGAGTACCCGCCGTGAGGGCGGCAGGCGACGGAACTCACGACGTGATGGATGGTCTCACGCCTCTGTTGACGTGCCGACTTTCCGGTCGGCCGCCACCCAGGCTCTCGAACACGCCAGCCGGGGACGAACCCGCACTTGAAGGACAATCACATGACCGGCCATCTCCACTCCCACGACATCGCCATACTCGAACACCGACTCCGCATCGACCGCCTCGACCAGCTCGCTCGTCGTACGGCGCCGCGCACGCCGGTCCACACCACATCGCGACCCCAGGCGAACCGCAGTTCGCGTTTCTCTCGTCGTCGTGCACGCTGATTCCGGAAACGGACATCCGAACCCAACTCTCACCGCGCAAGGATCAAGACCATGAGCAGCTCACAATCAGACCCCCTGCACCAGGCGGTGCCACTCGCAGGCACCTTCGACATGCGCACAGTCCGCCAGGGCGCCGACGAATGCGTCGTCGAGATGGCATGGGCCGAGGCGCTCTGCACGGCCAACGGCATGCTGCACGGCGGAGCGCTGATGGCCCTTGCCGACACGGCCGGCGCCGTCCTCGCCTTTTCGAACCTGCCGCCGGACGCAATCGGTACGACCACCATCGAGTCCAAGACCAACTTCTTCAGCGCCGTCAAACAGGGCTCGACGGTCACCGCTGCGGCACGCCCGCTCCACGTTGGCCGAACGACGATCGTGATCGAGACCGAGGTCCGCAACGACCAAGGGCGCCTCGTCACCAAGACGACGCAGACCCAAGCGATCCTGCGTCCCCAGACCTAGCTACGAGGGTCGACGCCGAGGCGGCGCCCAACCCGCTGCCTTTCGAACCGGGTTGTCCTCCGAGCCGCCTCGGTCGAGCTGGCAACATGTCGGACATTGACACCTAGATGGCCTACTAGCTTGTGGGTGTGCCTCCGTCCGCGGAAGTGATGTCGAGACGCACTGGGGTCGCGATGGCGGCCGCACTGGTCACGCCAATCGTCGGCCTTGCGCTGCTGCTCGCAGCTCCCTCGAGCGACCCGCACTGGGATCACCAGCCATCTCATTTCTGGCTCGTTCTGGGTGCGGCGGCCATCGCTGCAGCGCTCGGCTGGTCCGTCGGCGTCTCGGCGCGACGGCGCTCGGATGCCCGCCTGTTCCTCGTGTCGATGTCGTTCCTGTCGGCCTCGGCGTTCCTCGGGCTTCACGCGTTGGCGACCCCGAGGGTGTTGATCTCGGGAACGAATACAGGATTCGTGGTCGCGGTACCCGCCGGTCTGGTGATCGCGAGCGCGTTCGCCGTGTGGTCGGCAATCCCGTTGGACGGGCTGCGAGCACGGTGGGTGATGGCCCATGCCACCGTGCTCCGCTTGGTCCTGTGTGCAGCAATCGCGATCTGGGTCATCATGTCGCTCGCCGAGTTGCCGCCGCTCGACGATCCGACACCAGTCGAGTCGGGTTCGGCGTTGATGATCACGCTTGGGGTTCCGACGGCGTTGATGTTCGCGGTTGCGTCGTGGCGCTATCTGTCGCTTGCGCGTGAGCGTCGCGCTGGTCTGCTCATCGCGATCGCCGCAGCTTGGATGCTGTTGGCCGAGGCCGCCATTGCGGTCAGCTTCACCGAGAGTTGGCGGATCTCCTGGTGGGTGTGGCACGTCCTGATGGTCGTGGCGTTCGGTGCGATCGCGTACGCCTCGTGGCGATTACCGGAGTACGAGCGATTCAGCGACCTGTATCTCGATGAGGTGGCGGGTGGAACTCGGGAGGTCACGATCCTGTTCGCCGACCTCAAGGGCTTCACCGCGTTCTCCGAGGCGCACACGCCCGAGGAGGTGCGCTCGATGCTGAACACCTACTACGAGGCGGTACTTCCGGTTATCCGGACGGCGGGTGGTCGCTTGGACCG
>DASQFE010000357.1:0-7235 GCA_035633295.1 Ilumatobacteraceae bacterium
GATCGACGCGTGATGTTCCTGCAGGCGTCGAAGACCGTCGGCGAGTTGTCGTCCACGCTCGTTGACGTTGGCCATGAACCCGTCGGCGGTCAACACCTCGATGGTGGCCAGTGCCGCGGCGCACCCCATCGGGTTGCCGCCGTAGGTGCCACCGTGCGAGCCGGTCGGCCACTTGTCGTCGAGCTCACGACGGGTGCCGAGTGCCGAGAACGGGAACCCCGACGCGATCCCCTTGGCCATGCACACGATGTCGGGCTGCACGTCGTAGTGCTCGATGGCGAACATCTTGCCGGTGCGTCCGAATCCCGACTGCACCTCGTCGGCGATGAAGAGCATCCCGTGTTCCTTGCAGCGCCGATCGATCGCCTCGAGAAACCCGGCGGGCGCCGCCACATAGCCGCCCTCTCCGAGCACCGGCTCGATGATGACGGCTGCGGTCTCGTTCGGCGCCGTGACGCTCGTGAGGAGTTCGTCGAAGCCGGCGAGTGCCCGAGCAACCTCGGCCTGGACGTCATCAGCACGCACGTTCGGATAGGGAGCGATGAAGATGCCCGACGGCAGCGGTGCGTGACCGGCGCGGTACACGGTCTTCGAAGTGGTCATCGCCATGGCCTGGTGGGTGCGCCCGTGGAAGCTGCCCTGGAAGACGATGATGTTCGGGCGACCCGTCGCCTGCTTGGCGAGTTTGACGGCCGCCTCGGTGATCTCGGCACCGGAGTTGGCGTAGAAGAACGTGTCGATCCCGGCCGGTGAGAGCTCCGCCAGCCGAGCCGCCAGCGGCTGCAACAGATCGTGGGTGTAGACGTTGGCCTGCGCGTGCACGAATCGCTGCGCCTGGTCGGCAATCGCCTTGGCGACATGCGGATGACTGTGACCCGTCGACGTGACGGCGATGCCACCACTGAAGTCGAGGTAGCGGTCGCCCGCCGTGGTGGTGACCCACGAGCCCTCGCCCGAGGCGACCTCGAGATCGGTGACCTTGAACCACACATGCGACAGATTGTCGGTACTCATCTCGCCATCATCTCATGATGCGTTGCAGGACGGAAGCGGTGCGCGGGGCTCGTTGATGCTTCGCCTCGTACCGATCGATCCACCCGGCCGATCGCAGGCCCGCATTGATGCCCAACCAACGCAGTGGTTCGGGTTCCCAGCGGCGCGATCGATGACCGACCCAGGGCAATGACACGAGGTCGGTGTCGGCGCCGGTGACGAGGTCGGCCAGCGTGCGACCGGCCAGATTCGACGCTGCCACGCCCTCGCCGACGTACCCGCCCGCCCAGGCGACCCCGGTCGAACGGTCGAGGCCGACCGAGGGGCGCCAGTCACGGGGCACGGCGAGCACACCACCCCATCGATGCGTGATCTTCGCATTGCCGACTGCCGGAATCAGTTCGCGAAGCGTGGCGGCGATCCGATCATGGGTCTTCGACGACTCCTCACTCGCCGCATCGATCCCCGACCCGAACCGGTAGGGCGC
Organism: Ilumatobacteraceae bacterium; assembly: GCA_035633295.1. Taxonomy (GTDB): domain Bacteria; phylum Actinomycetota; class Acidimicrobiia; order Acidimicrobiales; family Ilumatobacteraceae; genus Sva-07. Next base: position 1,481 of record DASQFE010000357.1, read on the forward strand.
GCCTCGACCACCGAAGGCGAGCCGTCCGTCGGTGGTGCGTTGGCCGTAGATCACCATGTGTCGATCGTCGGCGAAGGTCTCCATGTTGCGCAGGCCGATCTCGTCCCAGGCGTCGTCGGGGAGCGGCTCGGTGGCGACCATCCGCGAGTACAGCGGAACGACGTCGCGCCGTTGCCCGTCGAGATCGCGCGTGTAGGCCTCGGTGGCGCGAACCACCACATCGGCGGTGATCGTTCCGTGGTCGGTGACCACGCGGGCCCGCGACCCACCCACGCCACCGACGATCGCTGTGGCCGCAGTGCCCTCGACGATGGTCGCTCCACGCCGCTCGGCCACCTCGGCGAGTCCTCGCGCCAGCTGAGCGGGCTGCACCCGGGCAGCGGGCCCGTAGAGCACGCCACCGAACACATCGGTGGCGCGGAGGTGACTGCGTGCCTGGTCGGCGTCGAGCACGCGCAGTACGTCGTCACCGAAACCGTGATGGTGGTACTCGTCGACCTCGCCACGTTGGCGCTGCACCTGCACAACCGTGCGAGCGAGGCGGATCACGCCGCCCTTCGCGAAGCCGCAATCGATGCCCTCGGCCCCGACGACGCGGCCGATCTCGTCGACGGTGTCGATGATCGCGCGGGTCATCCGGATGCCGGCATCACGTCCACTTGCGGCGATGGCCCCGTCGAGACCGCCGGCAAGCTCACCCACGCACCATCCGCCGTTGCGTCCGGATGCACCGAATCCGACCATCTCGCGTTCGATGACGAGCACCCGCAACGTCGGGTCGGCTCCGAGCAACTCGACTGCCGTCCACAGCCCCGTGTAGCCGGCACCGACGATCGCCACGTCGACATCGACGTCGCCGGAAAGCGGCGGCCGGCAGGCGATCGGGGAGTCGAGTTGGTCGAGCCAGAGCGACTTCGTGCGCAACGCCTGCTCATTCATCGGGTGAGCGTATCCATCGCTCCCGGCGCTCGCCGACCGGTGGGAGCACTACATTGCCGTGCATGCGAGTACTCGTAGTCGGTGCAGGTGGCGTGGGTTCGGCGTTCGTGGCAATCGCCTCCACTCGAGAGGCCTACACCCACATCACCGTTGCCGACATCGACGTCGCCAAAGCCGAGGCTGCGGTCGGCACGGCGAGCAACAGCGAGGCCGGCCGGATCGTGGCCGCCTACATCGATGCGTCATCGGAGGTCTCCGTCGCCGACCTGGCACGGTCGATGCAGGCCGACGTCGTGCTCAACGCCTGCGATCCCCGGTTCAACCCGCCGATCTTCGAGGGCGCCTTCGCCGCCGGCTGCAACTACGTCGACATGGCGATGAACCTGTCGGTTCCCCATGCGACCAAGCCGTACGAGAAGACCGGCATTCGCCTCGGTGACGGCCAGTTCGCCGAGTCGCCGACATGGAAGGCCCGCGGCATGATGGCGCTCTGCGGGATGGGCGTCGAACCCGGCTTCTCCGACGTCGCTGCTCGTTACGCCGCCGACGAGTTGTTCAGCGAGATCCACGAGATCGGTGTCCGTGACGGCGCCGATCTCGTCGTCGACGGCTACGACTTTGCGCCCACCTTTTCGATCTGGACCACGATCGAGGAATGCCTCAACCCGCCGGTGATCTACGAGCGCGAGCGCGGCTGGTTCACGACCGAGCCGTTCTCCGAACCCGAAACCTTCACGTTCCCGGAAGGGATCGGGCCGCTGCAGTGCGTCAACGTCGAGCACGAGGAGGTCATTCTCATGCCCCGATGGATCGACACGCAGCGCGTGACGTTCAAGTACGGCCTCGGCGAGGAGTTCATCGACATCCTCAAGACGTTGCGCAAACTCGACCTCCACTCGACCACCGCTGTCGACGTGAAGGGTGTTCAGGTGTCGCCACGCGACGTGGTCGCAGCGAGCCTTCCCGATCCGGCCACACTCGGCGCCGTGATGACCGGGCGAACCTGTGCCGGCACCTGGGTCACCGGCCTCGGCAAGGACGGCCAACCTCGCGAGGTGTACGTGTACCACGTGGTCGACAACGCCGTGTCGATGCGCGAGTTCGGACACCAGGCCGTCGTGTGGCAGACCGCAATCATGCCCGCCGTCGCCATCGAGCTGATCGCCAAGGGCATCTGGCACCGCCCCGGCGTGGTCGGGCCCGAAGCACTCCCCCCGATGCCCTTTCTCGACCTGCTCGACGAGTACGGCAGCGAGTGGGAATGGGCCGACTACAAAGACCGCGCCCCCGTCTGACCAACAACAGGGGTCAGACCCCTTTTGTTACCGTCTGAGCGTTACCGGCTGGGGTCGACGACCCAGCGGCCGCGGACTTGGCCGGCCAGGATGCTCGGGCCGCGATCGAGGAGGTCACTGAGTGCAATGATCTCGGTCATCGACACGATCATGTCCGCGGGCAGGTCACGCAGGAGGCGGGCCCACGCCCGTTTGCGCAACGGCGTCGGGGCCATCACCGATTCGACCCCCTGAAGCCGCACGTTGCGCAGGATGAACGGCATCACCGTCGTCGGCAGATCGACGCCGCCGGCGAGGCCACACGCCGCGACCACACCGCCGTACTCCATCTGGGCCAGTACCTTCGCAAGCATCTTCGAGCCAACGGTGTCGACCGCTGCGGCCCACTGTTCGGATTCGAGCGGGCGCGCCGGCTCGGTCATCTCCTCACGGGTGAGGAACGCAATGGCGCCGAGGCCGGCGAGATACTCCTCGGTCTCCGGGCGGCCAGTGACTGCGGTGACCTCGAAGCCGAGCGCGGCAAGCAGCGCAACCGCCACCGATCCGACACCCCCGGCCGCGCCCGTCACGACCACCGGGCCGGCGGCCGGTAACACATGGGCGTCTTCGATGGCCATGACGCAGAGCATCGCCGTGAGCCCGGCAGTGCCAATCGCCATGGCGGTGAGCGAACTCATGGCGTCGGGACGCTTCACGAGCCACTCGGATCGCACCCGTTGACGCTGCGTGTAGCCACCCCAGAACCGTTCGCCGACACCCCAACCCGTCGAGATGACGGCGTCGCCGACCGAGAAGTCGGGTGAGTCGCTCGCAACGACGGTTCCGGCGAGGTCGATACCCGGGACCATCGGATAGCTGCGCACGATGCGACCCTGGCCGACCAGGGCCATGGCGTCCTTGTAGTTCAGCGACGAATAGTCGACATCGATCGTGACGTCGCCCTCGGGAAGGTCCGCGTCGGTGAGCTGCTCGAGTGCTCCGACCGGGCCGGCGTCGGTCTCGCGAAGGACCAGTGCGGTGAACGTGTCGCTCATCGGCTCATCGTGACACACGCCGGATCCTGCCGGCACGCTGTGGCATGGCAGAGTGAGCCCATGTCGCCGACCCCTCGTCCCGTGCCCCCGATCGTGAGTGCCGACTGGCTGGCCGATCGTGGCGGCGACGTCGTGATCTGTGAAGTTGGTTCGTCGATGACCGGCGGTGATCCCGAGGCAGAGTACGCAGAGCGACACATCAGCGCCGCCCGCTACGTGTCGCTCGATACCGTGCTCGCCGCACCCCCATCGGCAGGCGGGGGTCGCCACCCGCTGCCGACCCCGGACGGCTTCGCGCTCCATCTCGGTGCACTCGGTGTCGACGACGACGCGACCGTGGTCGCATACGACCGGCGAGCAGGCGGCGGATTCGCAGGGCGCCTCGTGTGGATGCTGCGCACGATCGGTCAACCGGCGGCACTGCTCGACGGTGGCCTCGATGGATGGACCGGCTCGGTCGAGTCCGAACCGGTCACGGTGGACCCGGTCGACCGAACGCCTCGGCCGTGGCCCGCCGACGCGTTGGCCGACGCCGACGACGTCGCCCGACACATCCGCGCGGGTGGCGTGGTGATCGACAGCCGCGACCCCGCCCGCTACGCCGGAGACGTCGAGCCGATCGATGCCGTTGCCGGCCACATTCCCGGAGCGATCAACCTCGTCTACACCGCCAACCTCGACGCTGACTCGAACTTCCGTCCCACCGCAATACTCGCCGAGCGGTTTGCTGTCGCCTCGGCCGATGACGATCCGATCGTCTACTGCGGCTCGGGCGTCACCGCCTGCCACAACGCACTCGTGATGGAACACGTCGGTCTCCCACGCCCGCGGCTCTACGTCGGATCGTGGTCGGCGTGGTCGTCCGACCCGGACCGGCCGGTCGCTACCGGCCAGACGCCATGACGGACAACCGCCGGTGACCGGTGGCGAACTCGCCATCGTCCTGGTCGCGGTGATCATCGGGTCGATCGGTTGGCACCTGCCGTCGGCGGTGTTGCAGGGCTGTTCCAGGGCGCGGTCGGCATCTCGGGCCCGATCGCTGCGCAACACGGAGGCCGCAACGATGAGCGCACTTCCGCCAACGAATCCGATGATCGCCGTGACGGCCACCTATGGGATCGGTCGATGGCAGCTTGTCGGGCGGTGGCCGCATTCCACCGCGGCCCGACTCGCACCAGAGCCGTTGCGACACCGGCAACTCGTGATCGGGCTTGGCGCGGCGATTGCGGGACTGTTCCTGACGGCTGCGTGGGAGGCAAACCGCATCAGCGCCGCGGTTGGATGAATGCTCCCGGTAGGTTGACCTTCGAAGCGTTGCTCCGGTCCCTGGTGGCGCATGGTTGTCTCGAACTGCGACTGGAGATGTGATGAGCAGCGATGAACTGCATGTGGTGTTCGGTGCCGGTCAGGTCGGCCATGCGCTGATCGAGCAATTGGCGGCTTCTGGCCGCTCGGTGCGCGTGGTGTCGCGACATCGTCCGCTCGAGGTGATCGACGGAGTGGATTGGCGAGTGGGCGACGCGGCGGACCCGCTCGCATCGATCGCTGCCGCCGTAGGGGCGTCGGTTGTCTATCAATGCCTCGGCGCTCCGTACACGACGTGGCCAGAACAGTTTCCGCCGATGCAACGCAGTGTGCTGGCGGCAGCCGCTGCTTCAGGGGCGCTGCTCGTGAGCCTGGAGAACGTCTACGGCTATGGGCCGACCGGTGGCACACCGATGACGGAGGACCAGCCGCTCGCGGCGACCTCGGTCAAAGGTCGGACTCGGGCGGCGATGACGCTCGAGTTGCTGGAGGCATCCGAATCCGGACGCGTACAGATCGCGATTGGACGCGCTTCGGACTTCTTCGGCGCCGGCGTGACCCAGTCCGCGCTCGGTGAACGAGTCTTCGCCAATGCCCTCGCCGGAAAACGCGCCGACTTCATCGGTGACCCCGATCTCCCCCACACCTACAGCTACGTGCCTGACATCGCTGCTGGCCTGATCACCCTCGGCACCGAACAACGGGCGATCGGTCAGGTCTGGCACCTGCCGGGCCCGGAGACCGGCACGACCACGGCCCTTCTGGAACTGGTGTCAGATGAATTGGGGCATCCAATCGGGGTTCGCAACGTGCCGAAGCTCATACTGAGGGCACTCGGTCTGGTCAACCCGATGATGCGTGGATTGGCCGAGATGCGCTACCAGTTCGAAGAGCCCTTCGTGCTCGACACCGCGAAGTTCGAATCGGCCTTCGCGGCCACCGGTACTCCGTTGCGCTCGGCAGTGGCTGACACGGTCGCTTGGTATCGCGGCGCTCAAAGGGAAGGGACCTGACTGGAGCAATCCACCTCACCAAGCGATACGGCGACACCAAGCGCGCTGTGTCAGGTGAGCCAGGGGTGGCGGCGAACCAGAGCAGTGTTGGTCCACCGACGTCCGAGGCCGAGCGTGTTGCCGGCGCCGACGACAGCGAGGCCGAGAAGCACGAGGGCATAGATGATGT
>DASQFE010000358.1:0-3197 GCA_035633295.1 Ilumatobacteraceae bacterium
GCCAACGATCCGACGTCGGTAGCCGTGGCCAACACCGCCGCCGATCAGCTACGCAGCGTGGGCATCTCGGCGTCCGTACTCGCGCTCGATCCGACGACGTTGTACGGAGACGCACTGACCCAGAACCGCGTCGATGCGATCGTCGGGTGGCATCAAGCGGGGGGTGACCTGGCGACCGCGCTCGCGTCACGCTTCGGCTGCACGGCCCTCGAGGCGACCCCCGTTCCCACCGCGCCGCCCAGCGGAACTCCGACGGCGGGTTCGTCGGCGCCACCCACCACCGCGACGACCACCAAGACCACGACGACCACGAAGACCGCGACGACCACGCCGCCCAGCACCACTCCGACTGCGACGCCGCCGCCGTCACCCCTGCCACCAGCGGGGCCGGACCAGCTCGTTCAGGCCCCAAGCAACCTGACGGGCATCTGCGACCGCAGCATCCAACCGAACATCGATGCCGCGCTCGACGGCAGCCAGCCGATCGGCGCTGTGCTCACGGCCGTAGAACCGCGGTTGTGGAACATGTCCACCGTGCTACCGATCCTTCAGGACACCACCATCGTCGCCGCAGGACCCAACGTGCAGAACGTGAGCCTCTCGGGCGCCGTGCCCGTCGGCATCGTGGGTGACGCGGGCAAGTGGGTCAAGACACCGCAATGAGGCTGCTCCTGCCGCGGCCCGCTCAGTGACGTTCGGCTCGGGTCCGGCCTGCCGCGGTGTCGTACCGGGGTGCCGCCCGGAGGCGTCGACGTGGATGAACCGAAGGTGAACTCGAGTGAGTCGGACCACGGGCCGAAACTTTGCTGGCAAGCGATGATTGCGCGGTTCCGCGTGGATCGTCTCGTCACGTGACGATATTAAGTGCACGTGCGGGGCCTTCGGTCGCACTGGAGGATTGCGAAGGTTTACGGGTGAAATGCCGCAACGCGGCTCAGTTCGCGTGTACTTACGGTTCTCTCAGCGCTACGTTGCTGATGCGGGATTCACCAACGCACCACCTGCAACTCACAGTCCATCAAGGACAAGTACGGCTTCGAAGTCGTGTCGTTCGCTGATTCGTCGACGATGTTCGACGAAGTCCGGACTGGGAACTCGGTGGCGGTCTTCGAGGACTACCCGGTACTCAACTACGGCATCGCCCAAGGCAACGGCTTCAAGACGGTGACTCCGAAGGAGGCAGGGTCCAGTTACGGGTTCGCCGTCAACAAGCGCGAGAATGCCGAGCTGTTGCAGAAGTTCAACGCGGGCCTGAAGAACCTGAAGGAATCGGGTCGTTACGACGAGATCATCAACGGCTATCTCGGCCAAGGCGCAACCAACGACGACAACTCGTTCTTCGGACTGCTGAAGAGCACCTTCCCGATCCTGATGGCCAGTCTCAAGATGACCATCATCTTGACCGTGGTCTCGATCGCGATCGCGTTGGTGCTCGGCATCCTGTTCGGGCTCTTCCGGGTGTCGCGCACGATATGGCTGCGCGCCATCGGCACCACCTATGTCGACATCTTTCGTGGCACACCACTGCTGGTGCAGGCCTTCTTCATCTACTTCGGTATCCCGTCGGCGCTCGGGTTCCAGATGTCGGCGTTGACGGCAGGCATCATCACGCTGTCGCTGAACGCGGGCGCATACATGACCGAGATCGTCCGAGGCGGAATCCAGTCGGTGGACAAGGGGCAGATGGAGGCCTCGCGCAGCCTCGGCATCGGCTATCTGCCGACCATGCGCAAGGCGATCCTGTCGCAGGCGATCCGCACCATGATCCCGTCGTACATCAACCAGTTCGTCATCACGCTCAAGGACACGTCGATCCTGTCGGTGATCGGCATCGCCGAACTGACCCAGACCGGGCGGATCATCATCGCCCGCAACTTCCAGTCGTTCAACATGTGGCTGATCATTGGCATCATCTACTTCGTCGTCATCATGACGCTGACCAAACTGTCGGACCGTCTCGAGAAGAGGATGGTGAAATGAGCCAGCTCGTCCCAGAGGCGGCCGCCTCCGAGCCCGAGGGCACCGTCAAGATCCGGATCGAGGGCCTGAAGAAGTCCTTCGGCGACCTGGTGGTGCTCGATGGCATCGACACGGGCGTAGTCCTTCCTTCGCTGAGTTGGTAGCTCTTGAAGGAACCTACGTCCGTCGTCATTTACAACGTGGGTTGGATACGACCGTGGTGTCCAGCAGCGGCGACGATGCGTGATCACTTTCACCAGCCGACAAACCTATGCCGACGATCAACATGTTGGGCGACCACCATATCGTCGCGGAATAGGCTTCAACCCGCAGCGCTCTGGATGTCGGCATCGTCGCTGGTGACCATGAGTTTCCGACCTCAGCCCTTGGGTACTCACGGCTCGGCAGGAAGAGGTGCACCGGTGTCGGGCGTAACAGGTGCATCGGGCGTAACAGGTGCAGGAGTAATGGGCAGATCCGTCCTGACCAGAGTGATCGGTGCGGCAAAACTACCGGGAGCCTGGTCGCAAAGTCCGGGGTTATAGATGCCCGCCCAGCCGGAAAGCGTCACTGCGTCCCAGGAATAGGTGACGATACCGGGAAAGGACTCGCCGGTGTCGTAGCAGACGATCGCGTCCGGCCGGTCGGCCTGCATGATCCAGGAGCCGACGGTCAGATGGGCGTCCCCCTCAAACGGCTTGCCGTCGCCCCCCGTTTGGGCCACGTGGACGCAAGGGGTGAAGGGGTCACCACCGCACGGCACTACAGTCCAGGTGGCCGTTCCCTTCCCAACTGTGAGGGTGTACGTGCCGCTGAAGTCGTCCGCCCGAGACGGGCTTGCGAATCCCACGGCAGCTGCGGCGAAGATGACGGATGCTGTCATCGCCCCCCTGATTTTCATAGTGCTCCTCACCTCTGCGCCGATCGCTCGACCCTCGACGGACAGTGCGTAGCAGTATCGCATGACGGTGGGACCGGCGGTGAACCTGGCGCACCACCGTGACCCGGGAGGCCGCTCAGGACCCGGTGTCGTCCCGTTCTCAACTCCAAAGAGTCCCGCGTGGGAGTAACCAACCCGTGCACATCAGGCTGACCCGCGTAGAACGCGACACACCCGACACGACCACGACTTCATCTGGCGGGCTAAGCCAGGGCTAAGCCCAATACCGTTCAGTTAAGACTACATGGGTGTAGTTTGTAGGCATGCCTCGTGCGGGTTGGCGCAAGCCTGAGTCGGA
>DASQFE010000359.1:0-4042 GCA_035633295.1 Ilumatobacteraceae bacterium
GATCGCCGCATCGTGGGCCATCATCGACGTGCTGTTCGACGACGTCCGCACGGCGATGCTGGCCGTTCCGTACGCCCGTGCGGCAACGTGCCACCTCTCGCACAGCTACGCCGACGGTGCGTGTCTCTACTTCACGTTCGCAGCCACACCGCCACCCGACGAGATCGAGGCGACCTACATCGCCCTGTGGGATGCCGGCCAGCGAGCGGTGCTCGCCGGTGGCGGCAACCTGTCGCACCACCACGGGGTGGGTCTCAACCGCGGCCGCTTCATGGCCGAGGCGTTGGGTTCTGGCCACGCCGTGCTCGCTGCGATCAAGGCGACACTCGACCCGAACGGCATCATGAACCCGGGCAAGCTTGGCTTCCCCACTCCGTTCGGCGAGGTGCCGTGGCCCTGACCGACCGCGCTCGGCGATGGGACCTCGACGCAATGCGCGCCGGAATCGGCGTGTGTCTGATCCTCGCGATTCCGCTCACGCTGATCGCTGCGTTCCTCGACTCCGACGACACGGGGCTCAATGCGCTCTTCTTCTTCGGCGCCATGTTCGGGTTCGTCCTCGGAGCCGGATGCGCCGCGTGGATTCAGCGTCGCGGCACGCCACTCAGCCACGGCATGGTCACGGCGATGGTCGCCTACGTCGGCGCTCAAGCGGTCTTCATCACCATCCGGCTGATCGGCGGCAACACCGTCAACTGGTTCGGGGTGTTCTTCACGTTGTCGCTGGTGATGCTCGCCGGCTTGTTCGGCGGTCTGCTCGGCAGCCTCCTGCAGGCCCGAGGTGTCGTACCGTCGAGCCGTAGATCCCAGACTTGACAGAAGAGTCGTGACAGAACGGTGAGAATGCAGACGTGACCAACATCTTGGTGATCGATGTCGGGACCACGGGCCTGCGCGCCGCCGTCGTCGACGAGACCCTGACAGTGCGCACGTTCGAGTACCGCACCTGCGGTCCGACGAACCCGGCACCCGGATTGGTCGAGTTCGACGGTGCCGAGATGGCGGCGAAGCTGCTCGACGCCGCCCACACGGCGATGGCTTCCGTCGACGGACCGATCGCAGCAGTCGGCATCACCAACCAACGGGCGAGCGTGATGATGTGGGACCGCGCGACCGGTGAACCTCTCGGCCCGGGCCTCGGATGGCAAGATCTGCGAACGGTCGGCGACTGCATCATGGCCAAGATCGAGCACGGCTGGGCGCTCGCTCCGAACCAGTCGGTGACCAAGGCGGCATGGCTCCTGGCGAACACGCCCGACCTCGACGGACGTGACCTGTGCATCGGCACGATCGATTCGTGGGTGGCCTGGACCCTGTCAGATGGTGCGCTCCACGTGAGCGACCATACGAATGCGTCGGCGACGACGAACGGGTTGCGACTGGTCGATGGTTCCGGTTGGAGCCAGGCCGTGTGTGATGCCTTCGGCATCCCCGTGTCGATGCTTGCCACCGTCGTCGACTCTGTCGGCGTGTGCGGTGAGGCGACCGCACTCCCCGGGTCGCCGCCCATTGCAGCCCTGCTCGGTGATCAGCAGGCCTCGCTGATCGGCCAGGGTTGCGTCCGGCCGGGGCGGGCGAAGATCACCTTCGGCAGCGGCGGCATGCTCGACGTGTGTACCGACCAGCCAACCCCCGACGGCGCACATCGCCATGAGAACGGCACCTATCCCCTGCCGCTCTGGTCGATCGACGGCCGCATCACTTGGGGCGTGGAGGGCATCATGTTGTCGGCGGGCACCAACGTCGAATGGCTCTGCGACGACCTCGGCCTGATCGCCAATCCGGCCGAGAGCCACGACGTCGCCAGCCGCTGCGCCGACACCGATGGTGTCGTGTACGTCCCGGCACTGATGGGGCTGGGTACGCCGCGCTGGGACTACGGCGCCCGCGGCACCCTGCTCGGATTGACGCGGGGCTCGGGCCGTGAGCACGTCGTGCGGGCCGTGCTCGAGGGTGTCGCTCATCGTGGGGCTGATCTCCTCGATGCAGCCAGCGCCGACACGGGGATCGACATCCACACGGTGCGCATCGACGGCGGAATGAGTCGTAACCCGACGTTTGTACAAGCCCTTGCCGACGCTGCGGACCGCCCGGTCGAGGTGGCACCTGTCGCCGAGTCGACAACCATCGGTGCTGCGTTCATGGCGGGCCTCGGCGTCGGCGTGTGGAACGACATCCACGATCTCGACGACCTGTGGCAACCGTCGCACATCGTCGAACCACGCCCGAACAACGACCACACCAACCGGCGCGACCGATGGACGAACGCAGTCGACCGCGCCGCCGGTTGGTACCCCGATCTCTCGGCCCTCGACTTCTGACGATGACCAGATGACGATCACCAGATGACGACGCCCACGACCCTAGAATTGCTCGGATGCCCTCCCAGCGGGAAGGCTGTAGAACGTATGACCCCGAAAGGACACTCCCCCGTGGACCTCGAATCCGCTCAGACCGCCACGTCGCGGCGCAGCCTTGTTGGCGCGCTGGGCGTTGCCGGCCTTGCCAGTGCCGTTGCGCTCGCCGTTGCCCGGCCGGTCTCTGCCGCTCCAAACTCTCCGACCGCCGAAGACTCGACCATCCTCGAGCAGGCCCTCCAGATCGAGTTGGCCGCCAGGTTGCTGTATCGCAACGCAGTGGCAGCAGGGTTGACGGATGCCGCCGCTGAAGTGGCCCAGGTGTTCGGCGAAAACCACCAGACCTACGCCAACCAGTTCGCAGCAATCACCGGCATCTCGGCAAATACCTACAACGAGGCGTTCTACGCTGAGTACAAGGACAGGTTCGCCACGAGCGACGCCACCGAGTTCGCCCTGGCCGCATGGGAGCTGGAAAACAACTCCGCTGCCACGTACACAGAATTGTTCACGTCGTTGAAAGCCGTCCAGTCCCAGACCGTCGTGGCCTCGATCGTCGTCATCAACGCACGTATGGCGACCGTGCTCGCCGACCTCGCCGGCGTGTCGAGCGACTTCGACCTCCTCTTCGATCCACCAGCGGAAACCATCACACTCACGGAGCCGCAGCAGTCATGAACGTGTTCGCGTCGAAATCCGATTCGCAGGTCACCCGACGGCAGGCGTTCAAGATCGGCGGGCTCACCGTGACGTTGGCCGCGCTCGTTGCGGCGTGCGGCGACGACATCCAGGGCGATACCTCTCCGGGCCGCGTCGGCTTTGCGCCGCCGATCACTGACCTGCCGGAGTACGAAGTCGACGACGCCGTGTTGCTGCGTACCGCATCGTCGCTCGAGTACACCGCGATCGCGGTGTACGAGCAGGCTCTGGAAATCGGTGGGCTCGACGATTCAGGTCAGGCACTCGTCGAGACGCTGATCGCCAATCACCAGGCCGTTGCCGACGAAATGGGCACCCTCACCGAGGCAGAGGGCGGTGTCGCCTGGGAATGCACGAACCCGTGGCTCGTCGATCGCCTGATCACGCCCGTACTCGAAGCAATCAAGACGAGCGACGACCCGACCCGCGATGTCCTCAACCTCGCCGTTGCACTCGAAAACCTCGCCGCGTCGACGCATCAGGTCCTGGCAGTCGAGTTGTCGGCGCCTGCGGCCAAGACCGCCACACTCGAGGCCGCCACACTCGCATCGCGTCAGTCGGCAGGGATCGTGGTGCTCACCCGCGGCGCCGATGGCTACATCAGCCCCGAGGTGTTCGGCGACGGTGTACCGACAGACCCGTCGGGTGTCCCCTACACCTATGCGATCACCAGCCGGTTCGGTTCGGTCGGCCAGGCCGAGCTGATCGTTGGCAAGGCGGACGAGAACGGTGCACGAGAAACGTTCACCCTGCAGACGCCCGCCGCGAATTCGTACATTTACAACGAACTCGAACCGAGCTGCTGACCGCCCCGCTCTGTGTGCGCCTGTCGTAGACTCCCCCTTGCAATGGTGAGGTGGCCGGGTGACCGCGGCGGTGCGTGCTGCACTGTCGAGGAAAGTCGGGACTCCGAAGGGCAGGGTGCTGGCGAGAGCCAGGTCGGGGCGACCTGACGGAACAGTGCAACAGAGAGAGACCGCCGATGG
>DASQFE010000360.1:0-2524 GCA_035633295.1 Ilumatobacteraceae bacterium
TCAGGCCCCCATCGTCTAGTGGCCTAGGACACCACCCTTTCAAGGTGGCGGCACGGGTTCGAATCCCGTTGGGGGTGCGGCGCGCGAGCGTCAGAAGTACATCGAATACATATCTGGTCCCGTGGTGAAGTCTGGAGTTCACGCCGGCCTGTCAAGCCGGAGGTCGCGGGTTCAAGTCCCGTCGGGACCGCAGCAGGGGGCCACTCGTCATCGCAAGATGGCGGGTGGCTTTTCTGTGAAGTAACACCGTCGAGCCGCAGGGCTCGCCAGTAACACGGTCGAGTAGCTCAGTTGGCAGAGCACACGCCTGAAAAGCGTGGGGTCCGGGGATCGACGCCCCGCTCGACCACCAGTTTGTATTGCCCCGGGCGCCGGGCTTGCGCACAACCTGTGCGGAATACGTCTCAGCAGGTGCGACATATTCCGCAAAGTTCCGCCACGGACCGCCCGCCAGCTCACGCGATGCGGCGACGGCGACGGCTCGCTCCCGAAAGCAACAGACCGAACGACAACAGCGCGAGACCCGTCAGGAAGGCGGGGATCCCGAAAGCCGCACCTGTGGCCGGAAGCTCTGGGGTCGGTGGGAGCGGTGGCAGCGGTGGCACCACGGCGGGGCCGAGGTTACGGAACGTACAGGTGATGTTCTCGCCGGAGCCGAGCGAGATGGTGGCGGTCCCGGTCAGCAGTGACACGGTCGTGTCGTTCGTCGGGTCGACGCACACGATCGACTCGAGCGACCACCCGGCGGTGGCCGACTCGGCCACGGTGTAGGTGCCCGGGGCAAGCGACGGGAAGGTGCGGGCGCTGCGTGCACTGGCGTCGTCGACGAGTTCGAATGCGCCGAGTGTGCCGCCGAATCCGAACGGCGTGGGGCCGTTGGGGTCGGCATCCTTCACGATCGTGATCGAGCCACGGCGCTGAACCGTCACGACCGCCGTTGCGGTGTCGGACACGTCGCAGGGGGCGACGAGCGCGGCAGTCAATCCGCTGGGCTGGCCGCCACACAGGAATGACCCGTCCGGATCGGTCGGGGTGCCGGTGACCGTGACGACGTTGGTCGTGTCCGTCGTGATCCTCGCCGTGCAGGTGAAGATCCACACTTCGTCGCCCGAGTCCTCGAAGATGCTGTTCGGGGTATCGAGCAGCCCGTCTTCATCCTCGTCGCCGGACACGTAGGTGACCGGTGAACACTTGTCGTCGATGATGCGGCTGTCCACGTCAGCGAGCGGCACGTCGCCCGTGTTGCGCACCTCATAGGAGTAGGTAACGTCACCGGACTCGAGCACGCTGGTCGGATTCGCCGTCTTGGTCACCTCGATCGCCGGCTGGAACACCCCGACGAACGCGGCCGACAAGTCGAAGACGTCCACCGGCAACGGTGGGGTGAGCTGCCTGCCCCCCACCCCGGTGACGAGGGCGAGGTTCACCGTGTCGGCATTGATGGTCGCCGTGCACTCGTAGCGCCAGGTCTCGTCTTTGTCGAGCCGGTCGTTCCCGTTCTGGTCGACGTCGACCGGCGTCGGCGAGTTGCACTCGGGGATCGCCGGCACGCCGACGTCGGCGAGCGCGACCTGAGCGAGGACGTCATCAGCCGGGAGCGAACTCGCCCCGACATTCGTCACGACGAAGTCGTAGGTGACCGGAGTGCCGACAGGCACCAGCGACTCTCGAGCGGTCTTGACCAAGTTGATCGCCGGGTCGAACACGCGCACAGTCGCCGTGGCCTCGTCGACATAGAGGTTGCCGAGCGGGCCGACAGCGAACACGTCGACCGTGTTGACGACCGCGTCGGGACCATTGATCGTCGCGGTGCACCGGTACTCCCACACCTCGGGGCCGGCGCCGCCCTCGACGAGGCCATCGCCGTTGGTGTCACCACCGAAGTAGGTGATCTCGTCGCAGCGGTCGTCGATCAGGCCGAGCGGGTCCAGCGTCGTGTCGCCCACGTTGGTGAATGCGTACCGGTAGGTGACGTCCGTGCCGGGGCGAACCACCAGGTCATTGCGGCAGGCGAGCGTGCCCGCAGGGTCGCCGGTGCACGGGATCTTCGTGATCCTGGCCTCCGGCGAGATGATCTGGACCTGCACGTTGGACGAGGTGTCGGCGACCGGGAACGGCGGCTCCTGGCCGAGGAACGCCTCGCCCGTCACACTGGCGCGGTTCGTCACGAGCGCGACCTCGTCTCGATCGGCCGGCCCTCCGTCAGCGTCAGCGGCCTTGGTCAGTGACACCGCGCAGTCGTACTCCCACGCTTCGCCCGGATCGAGCACGGAGTTCGCGTTGGTGTCACCCACGTTGTCGGTGCCCGACAGGACGGCAGCCGGCGTGCAGGATGTGGTCGCGTTGTTCGGGAAGTCGTCGGTGACCACCACATTCCGGATCGGCACGTTGCCGGTGTTGCTCACGGTGAAGGTGTACGTGGCCGGTGTCGGCGAAGGAACGTCGGGGCCGGCGACCGGACCTGGCGGGTCACCGAGCGGCAGCCCGCCGTAGTCGTCGAGCACGACGGGGCGGACCGCGGCCT
>DASQFE010000361.1:0-1983 GCA_035633295.1 Ilumatobacteraceae bacterium
CTCGAGTGCTCCGTAAAGGGTTCCCGTGCCGAGTTCGATCGCCCCATCGGACAACGAACGCACCTCGGCGAGAATCGCATAGCCGTGAAGATCGCCGTCGGCCAACACCGCCATGATCGACGTCGCAACATCGCCAAGAGGCTTCGAGCGAGACGGCTGCTGCACAACACGAGCATAAGTCGGGCCACGACATATGTCCATCGGTCGAATCCGGCGAGATCTCCTGCGGAGGGAACTCACGCCGGCCCCGACGCTGAGTCGCACACTTCGCCGCACAGATTCACCCAGAGCGCACATGTGTCGCCGCCACAGTGCGACCCAAGCGTGACACGAGATAATCCCGACCGGACTCGATCTCGGCGGAGCGACAAGTCTCGCCGCCCCGTCGATCTGAGCGACGATCGACGACGGGCTGAGGCTCCGGGATCAGATCACGAGACACCTTGGGGTTGACATCCGCGGGTCAGCGTGGCCAGCGTGAGGGCGTGGCGATTTTCCGCAGCTTCTGGTCTACTGCTGAAGGTTGTCGCGGCTCACGATCTCAGGCACCGCATTGGCATGAGGAAGGGCGGCTGTGAAGATCTGGCTGACTGCGAGTTTCACTGCGCCAGAGTCGGCGAAGGTTGCGGCGGAGACGGTACTTGTACATCTGGTCGAGGAATGCTCGGTATCTCCGAGCATGCTGAAGCCGGGGCGAAGTCGTCGACGTCGGTTCACGTTGTCGGGGCTCCGGCAGGTCGTCGAGGACCGCAACGAAGACGAACTGGAAGTAGAGGGCGACGGCTTCTCGTTGTCCACGCTCGCCCTGGCGAAGTCGCCTGGATTGCATTTGAACGTCGTGGTCGACGTCGACGACGACCACGACCACGATTGGAGTGTCGTGGACTCGATCGCTGATCTCGATGGATTCGTCGCAGCGTCGCTCGGCGATCACGACGACTTCCAACGTCAGTCGACCAAGCAGCTGTCGACGTATCGACTGATGGGCTGGGACATCGAGGGATTGGCCATGACGGTCGACGCCCACGGCCGTGAGATCGTCGACATCAGCGGGCATCCCGGTCGGGCCGTCGTCGGCCCGGGCTTCTGGTTGTGGGCCGGCTCGGTGTTGTGGTTCGCCGATCCCGCCTTTTCGGTCATCGATCGCGAGCGCCTGCACGCGTTTGGTGATGAGGTGCAGACGCTGGACAGTGGCGTCGTGAAGGTGTCGCTGTTCGGTCTCGACCAGCCGCTCCCGGTGATCCGTGCTCAACAGCGGCGCTTCCGGGAGTGGATGCGGTATGACGAGATCGAGAGCACGGCCGATCTGTTCGTCCCGAGCGGTGAGCCGACGATCGAAATCTCGGAAGCTGTCGGCGGCGACGAGCGAGGGGCCCGAACCATCGTCGAATGGCTGTCGGACGATCTTACGCCCGTATCCCGCGCCCGGGCGACGTGGAAGCGAACCTCACTCTCCAACGGCAGAGGCGACATCGTTTCGACCGAGATCAACCGAGTGGTTCGATGAGGCGGCGACGGTCAACTCACCGCAAGCCTTGAGACGTCTGCTGAGCCACTCGGTATAGCCGCTCGATAATCCATCGACGACCGTAGGACAACCCGCACGCTTCGGCCCCACTGTGGCGCCACACTTTCACCGGCATATTCGCCGTAGTCGCGTGCTCGGGAGTAGTTCAAACCAGCGCAGCGAGGCGGGCGATCCTCCCTACTCATCCCTAGAACTGACCGGACTGTGCAACATCATTCGGACACACGAATCGCGAAAGCCCTGGTCAGCGGGACGTGGCAACACTGAACGTCACTCACAAACCCGGTGAGGGTGATCCACACGATCTTCGAAGGCACGAGCGAGATCCAGCAGCTCGTCATCTCCCGGGCGATATCAGGCCTGCGTATCGAGTGATTCTCGTCGTCGAGCCGACCTGGCTCGACTTGGGTTGCCTTCGAGATTCTCGACGGCGACGGTCCCGCTTTCCGGGACTC
>DASQFE010000362.1:0-3987 GCA_035633295.1 Ilumatobacteraceae bacterium
CGTCGATCGTCTCGCCGGTCGACGGCTCGTCGACCGCCGCACCCGCGAGATCGAGACACTGCACCTCGTCGCCGTCCGCTCGAATCAGCGTCACGATGTCGGCAACGCCTTTCGTCGACCGGACTGCGACCGTTCGACCCAGGTACGAGAACTCGTACACGTCGCCGAGCTGGGTGATCGACGCCGACGAGGAGCCGGTCGTCGCGGCCGGGCCGACCGATCCGGTGCCTGCTCCAACGACCCGCAACTCGGCGACGAGATGCCGGACGAACGCGACGACATCGTGGCGGGGAAGCGGCTCGGCAGATGTCGTCGGCAGCGGCACCAACTCGAAGTGAGCGGCGGCCAGCGTCGTGATGGGGAGCACCCGGGCGGTCGCCGCCAGGCGTTCCCATGATGGGTGACCGCAACGGAACGCCGTCGCAGCGGTGGCGTCGGCGAGCAGGCGAAGGTTCGACAGTGCGCCCCGGCGCATCAACTCGTCGGTCAACTCGCCGATCGCCGCGACCGCTTCATCGAGGCGACCATCGAGCAGGTTCGCGAACGCCGTCGACCGCATTCCGACGGCGATCGCGATCGGGTAGTCGATGTGGCGAGCCTCATCGAGCGCCTGATCGATCACGGTTCGTGCGACCGATGGGTCGCGGCGGAGCATCATCCAGCCGAGCGCGGTCCGCGCCCAGCTGATGCTGATGACCGACGAGATCGCCTCCGCCCGCTCCAGCAGTGCCTCGACCTCGGCGATCGCTCGATCGACATCACCGAGGTCGGCGGTGACCAGGGCCGCGGCGATGTCGAGCTCGAGTGCCATCGCTGTCATCCCCAGCTGATGGCCGATCGTCGCGCCCGCACGAAAGGCCTGGATGGCGCCATCGAGGTCGCCCAACGCGCGGCGGGCCTGACCCAGCGAGCGATGCAGCGTGATCGACGCGATGCTGTTGCGCTCCTCGCCGTCGATCGCCGCCTCCGCGAGCTCGGCGGCCACATCGGGATGACCGGTCGCGTACTCGGCCGTGGCCAACGCAGCCACCGTGCGGGTCGCGGCCGACGACCCGTCGGCCGGCCACCGCTGCAGCGTCCGACGGCACAGCACCACGATGTCGTCGGCGTGACCCTGGTGCACGATGGCCCACAAGATCCCGCACAACCGATAGGCACGGTCGGGCGTTGCGTCGTGGGCGACCACGTGGGACAGCGCCTCGGCCATGTCGTCGTACTCGGCCTCGAGATCACGCACGAGCGAGGGTCGCCAGGTCGAGGTGGACCCTTCGAGGATGAGCCGGACCGACTCGAGCACGTGATCGACGAACTGGTCGTACGCCGACTCGAGGGTGCCGTGTCGCCGCAGCTCCTCGATGCCGAAGCGGCGGATCGTGTCGAGCAAGCGGTACTTCGTGGGGGTCGACCGTTCATCGACCACGACGAGGGAAGCGTTGACGAGCTCGTCGAGGTCGGTGTCGAACGAGGCGGCGACCACGGCGACGGCACGTCCGCTGTCGGCGGTGAATGGGCCGGTGAACACGGCGAGGCGTTCGAGCAGCCGGGCTGGTCCGGGCGGGAGCAGATCGTAGGACCATCGGATCGTCTCGGCGATGCTGCGGTGCCTGGGGTCGCCGCGAAAGCGCGGACGATCGAGCACGTCGATTGCCCCGTCGAGGCGGGACCCGATCTCCCCGACCGCCATCGTCCGGGTTCGCGCGGCGGCGATCTCGATCGCCAACGGCAATCCGTCCAGCCGGCGGCACAGGTCGGCGACGACGTCGAGCTCGTCGTCGTGCACTTCACCCCCGGCGTCGCGAACGCGGTGCAGGAACAGTTGCACCGACGGCGACGCAGTCGGGTCGCCGTCGCGCGTGGGGAGGGCGAGGGGGGCGAGAGAGACGATCGACTCGCCCGGGAGCTCGAGCGGCGCTCGGCTCGTCGCCAGGACCACCGGCTGTCGGCAGGAGCCGAGTATCTGAGCCACCGCACGAGCGCACGCGTCGATCACGTGCTCGCAGTTGTCGACGAAGAGCATCATCGGTCGGTCGCTCGGAGAGCTCAACAGCGCATCGAAGGAGTCGAACCCGAGCTGTGCCGCCAGCGCTCCCCGAACCGCCTCGTCGTCGTCGATCCGGGCGAGGTCGACCTCGCTCACCCCGAGGGGATACGTCGGTGCGACGCGGGTCGCGAGCGCTCGGGCGAGCGTGGTCTTGCCCACACCACCCGGGCCCACGATGGTGACGAGTCGGTTGGTCTTCGTCCTTGACTCGACCTCGTCAAGTTCGGCCTCGCGACCGACGAGAGAACCCGTCTGCATCAGCTCACCCTATGTCAGGGCGCGACCTCGGTCAGCCGGAGATTGCTCCGGGGATGCACGCCCAGTTGGTCCGGTTCGGTCGTCCGATGGTCGGCGCGCTGGTGAAGGTCCCATCCAGCAGGCCTTCACAGACCAGTCGCTCCACGACGAAGCCGTCCATCGTGCGTGCCTCCTGGCAGCGGCCGATCGCATACGGCGTGAAGATCGGAGCGCCCTTGCCTTCGGCGCAGAGTGTGTCGAGCACCTGCTTGCCGATGGTCGGGTTGCCGTCGGCGTGGACGAGCGCTGCGGCGCCACCGCCGATGCCGGTCAGCGCGAGAGCACCGGTCGCGAGGGTGAAGCGGAAACGGTTCATGATGGATTCCTCCTGGGTGTGACTTGCTGGTTGTTGTTGTGCGGGCGTAAGCGCGTCGCATCACCACCGATGGCGTGAGCGTCGACCTCACGCTGTGAGGCCAAGGCTCACGCCGATCTGGTCAGACGTCGACACTCGACGTCCCGACAGAAGGGCACACGCCATGACACTTCCCCAGCTCACCTCCACACGGCCGTTCCTGACCGACGGCGGACTCGAGACCACCCTCGTGTACGTCGACGGCATCGACCTGCCCGATTTCGCAGCGTTCCCGCTGCTCGACTCCGACGACGGACGCGCCGCCCTACGGCGCTACTACTCCCCGTACCTCGATCTTGCCGAGCAGCACGGTGTTGGTTTCGTGATCGACACGCCTACCTGGCGCGCCAGCCTCGACTGGGGCGCACGTCTCGGCTACGACGCGATCCGTCTCGCGGCGATCAACCGGCGCTCGGTCGAGTTCGTAGCAGCGCTCGCCGACGAACGCCAAGGCCTCCGGCGGGTCGTGAACGGCGTCATCGGCCCGCGCGGCGACGGCTACGTGGTCGGCTCCACCATGTCGGCCGCCGAGTCCGCCGCATACCACGGCCTCCAGGCCCGCGCGTTCGCCGAGGCTGGCGCCGAGATGATCAGCGCCATCACCATGACCTACGCCGAGGAGGCCATCGGCATCACCCGTGCCGCCGGCTCGGTGTCGCTTTCCGCAGTCGTCTCGCTGACCGTCGAGACCGACGGAAGCATGCCGTCAGGGCAGCCACTCGCCGACGCGATCGCCCAGATCGACGCCGCCACGACCACGCCACCGGCGTACTACATGGTGAACTGCGCCCACCCCACCCACTTCGTCGACCGCCTCGACCCCGCCGCCGACTGGGTCGGACGCATCCGTGGCGTGCGGGCGAACGCCTCGACGATGAGCCACGCAGAGCTCGACGTCGCGACGGAACTCGACCGCGGCGACATCGCGCAGCTCGCCGACAATTACGCCCAGCTGGCCACGGTGCTCGACCTCCGGGTGATCGGCGGGTGCTGCGGTACCGACCACGAGCACGTCCACACCGTGTACGACCGCCTCGTCGGCGACCGAGTCGTTTAGGTCCGAGGCATCACATGCCCGGCGTGTCCAGGGTCAGGGATCCTTTCCGATTTCCGGTGAGGGTCCCTCCTCTTCGCCCGCCTCATCACGTCGGTCGATGCCGAAGTGGTCCCATGATGGCGGTAGCGGGAAGGTAGCGACCCGGAGCGCGAAGCGGCCCTGGTCAGACGTGGTGTCTGACCAGGGCCTTTGGTGGCGGGGGCAGGATTTGAACCTGCGACCTTCGGGTTATGAGCC
>DASQFE010000363.1:0-4920 GCA_035633295.1 Ilumatobacteraceae bacterium
CAACGATGCGGGTGGTGTTGTCGGGATCGAGCGCCTCGACGGTGTAGCCCGCATCGATGGTGACCTGGCTGACCAGGTCGACGC
Organism: Ilumatobacteraceae bacterium; assembly: GCA_035633295.1. Lineage (GTDB taxonomy): Bacteria > Actinomycetota > Acidimicrobiia > Acidimicrobiales > Ilumatobacteraceae > Sva-07. The sequence goes on from DASQFE010000363.1 coordinate 85, forward strand.
CGTCGGTTCCGGGCTCGGCATTGGCTGCTACGGCGAGGTCGGCGAGCGAGATCGATCCGAACGCGCCCGGCATGGCACCGGCGTCACGCAGGATGCGGGTGAGTCGACGGGTGTCGATCCCGGCGATGCCGGGCACACCGTGCTGACGCAGCATCGCGTCGAGGCCCGACTCGGCCCGATGGTTGCTGTGGCGGCGTGCAAGCGCCCGCACGACGATGCCGCGGCAGAACGTGCCGCGTGATTCGAAGTCGGCGGCGTTCGTGCCGTAGTTCCCGATGTGCGGTGTGGTGAAGGTGATGATCTGGCCCGCGTAACTCGGGTCGGTGATCACTTCCTGGTAGCCACTCAGAACGGTATTGAACACCACCTCTCCCGCCGCCACCGGCCGATCGGCACCGATCAGCTCCCCTTCGAAGACGCTGCCGTCAGCGAGCACCAACGCCCCCTCACGAATCACAGCCACTCCCATCCCGAAATTCGGAGCGAACGTTGCGCTGAGCGACACGTTTGGTCCGAATTTCGGGGTTGGGGTTGGGGCGGGGTTGCGGAGGGATGCATGTCTATCCAGTCTAGTGTATGAATATTCATCAGTGAACCGCCGATCCGTCGAGGACGACCGGTCTTCCGGCGAAGACCGTATGGACAACGCGGCCGCGCAGAGCCACACCGACGTACGGCGTGTTACGGCTCTTGCTCGCCAGCATCGCGGGCACGACCTCCCACTCGACGTCAGGATCGAACACCGTCACGTTCGCCGGCTCGCCGACGGCGATCGGGCGACCGTGGCGATCGGCGACCCCGGCGATCGCGGCGGGCTTCCACGACAGCGCGGCGATCACATCCGCCAGCGGCATCGCGAGGTGAGCGAGTGACACGCCCAGGGCGGTCTCGAGGCCGAGCATCCCGGGTGGCGCATGGTCGAGCGGTTGTTCCTTCGTCTCCGGCGCGTGCGGCGCATGATCGGTGGCGATCGCGTCGATCGTGCCGTCGGCCAGCCCGACGCGGATGGCAGCGATGTCGTCGGCGGTACGCAGCGGCGGGTTCACCTTGTACAGCGCGTCGTAGGTGGCCAGCCGTTCGTCGGTGAGGCTGAAGTGGTGCGGCGTGGCCTCGGCCGTGATCGGCAAGCCGTCGGCCTTGGCCCGACGCACCAGTTCGACGCTCCCGGCTGTCGAGAGGTGCAGGAAGTGCATCGGAACACCCGTGAGCCGCACCAGTTCGATGTCACGGTGCAGCATCAGCTCCTCTGCGATCGACGGCCATCCCGGCAGGCCGAGACGGCTGCAACAGTCGCCCTCGTGCATCACGGCGCCCGCCGTGAGGCGCTCGACCTCACAGTGCTGCGCCAGTGTGATGCCCAGCCCATCGGCATACTCGAGCGCTCGACGCATGAGGAGTGGATCCTGCACACCGTTGCCGTCGTCGGTGAACAGCTTCACACCGGCGCCCGCGAGCTCGGCGAACGGGGTGAGGGTCTCGCCGGCACGACCAACGGTGATCGATCCGGATGGCAACACCTCGCACAATCCGGCACGTTCGCCCTGACGGCGCACGAAGTCGACCACCTCGACGCAGTCCTGGGTCGGATCGGTGTTGGGCATCGCCACGATCGCGGTGAATCCTCCGAGCGCCGCCGCTCGACTGCCGGTCTCGATGGTCTCGGCCTCTTCACGGCCGGGTTCACGTAGGTGCACGTGCAGGTCGACGAAGCCCGGACTCACCACGAGGCCGGCGGCGTCGATCACCTGATCGTCTGGCACCGGTGTCAGATCGACGCCAACCTCGCCGATGCGACCGCCGTCGACGCGAACGTCGACGCGTCGTTCGCCGCGCTGGTCGACGACTCGCCCGCCGGTGATCAACATGCTCACGAGGTTGCTCCTTCTGCTCGAAGATCGTTGTTCGGCCCGCCGAGCAGGTCGAACAGCACCGCCATGCGCACGGCGATGCCGTTGGTGACCTGTTGGGTGATGACCGCTCCGGGCAATTCGGCGGGATCGACAGCGATCTCGACACCGCGATTCATCGGGCCGGGGTGCATCACGAGCGTCTGCGGGCCGAGCTTCGCCGCGCGCTGCGGCGTCAGACCGAAGCGCATGGTGTATTCACGCAGGTTCGGCACGAGTGCCTCGTTCATCCGCTCCTGCTGCATTCGCAGGAGGTACAGCACATCGATGTCGGCGATCACCTCGTCGAGACGATCCGTGACAGCGTCGGCGAACCGTTCGCCCGTGTCCGGCGGGAGCAGCGTGCGTGGAGCGACGACGGTGACGTGCGCGCCGAGCAGGCGGAACGCTGCCACGGTGCTGCGTGCGACCCGGCTGTGCTTGACATCGCCGACCATGGCGACGCGCAGCCCGTCGAAGCCACCCGTCCGCGCGAGCGCCGTGCGTGCCGTGTACACGTCGAGGAGGCCCTGAGTAGGGTGGGCGTGCCACCCGTCACCGGCGTTGATGACGCTCGCGTTCGTCCATCCGGCGATGAGCTGCGGTGCGCCGCTCGACTTGTGGCGCACGACGAACGCGTCGACGCCCATCGCAGCGATCGTCTCGATGGTGTCGCGAAGGCTCTCGCCCTTGTTGATGCTCGACTGCGATGCCGCAAACGTCATCGTGTCGGCCGACAGCCGCTTGGCCGCGGTCTCGAAACTGAGGCGCGTGCGCGTGGAGTCCTCGAAGAAGATGTTGCACACGGTCTTGCCGCGAAGTGCCGGCACTTTCGGGTTCGGGCGGCGGTTGACCTCGGCCATGTGGTCGGCGAGGTCGAGCAGGCGGATGATGCCCTCGGCACCGAGATCGTCGATGGTCAGCAGCGAGCGAGACACCGTGACATCGCGCTTCACGAAATCACCACGCCATCAATCGTGGCGGACACGTCCTCATCGGTGCTGGTCGGCAGGTTCTTGCCCACGAAGTCCGGCCGGATCGGCAGTTCGCGATGGCCGCGATCGACAAGTACCGCAAGCTGCACTGCACGAGGTCGGCCGTAGTCGGCGAGGGCGTCGAGGGCGGCGCGCACCGTACGCCCGGTGAACAGCACGTCGTCGACGAGCACCGCGGTGACACCGTCGACATCGAAGTTGAGGTCGCTCACCGCACCGGGGGCAACCGGCCGGATGCCGATGTCGTCGCGGTAGAGGCTGGCATCGAGCGACCCCACCGGGACCGGTTGATCGATCCGGGCGATCTCGGCGCCGAGTGCGGAGGCAAGCCACACGCCACCCTGCTGGATGCCGACAAGCACCACGCCGTCGACGCCACGATTGCGTTCGATGATCTCGTGGGCCATTCGGGTGATGGCTCGACGTACGTCGTCGAACCCCAACACGTGCTTCTCGGTGACCATGCGCTCTCCTCCGTGCGGGCCTCACAGAGCCCGCTTCACGGTGAGCACGAAGGTAGCAGCAACTACGGTGACGCGATGCATGATCTCGTGATCCGTGGGGGATTTCTCGTTGATGGCACCGGCCGGCCCGGTCGCCTCGCCGACATTGCGGTCGACGACGGGGTGATCACCGCCGTGATAGACGTCGGGGTCGATGTGGGGGGCGATGCAGATTCCGGCGACGGCAGCGACGAGATCGGTGATGCGAGGCTCGTCGTCGACGCCACCGGCAGGCTCGTGACGCCCGGCTGGGTCGACATCCACACCCACTACGACGGCCAGGCCTCGTGGGATCCGTTCCTCACGCCGTCGTCGTGGCACGGCGTCACCACCGTCGTGATGGGCAACTGCGGCGTCGGGTTTGCTCCCGCCGCACCCGATCGCCACGAGTGGCTGATCGAGTTGATGGAGGGCGTCGAGGACATCCCCGGCTCGGCGCTGACCGAGGGCATCTCGTGGGAGTGGGAATCCTTCGAGGAGTACCTCGACGCGCTCGAGGCGCGCCAGTACGTCATCGACATCGGCGCCCAGGTGGCTCATGGGCCGGTGCGTGGTTACGTGATGGGTGATCGTGGCGCCGCGAACGAGGCAGCGACCGATGACGACATCGCCGCGATGGCCGACATCGTCGAACGCGGGCTGCGCGCCGGTGCACTGGGCTTCTCGACGTCACGCACCCCGATCCACAAGTCGAAGTCGGGTGAACTCGTGCCGGGCACACACGCCACCAGCGACGAGCTGTTCGGTATCGCCGACGCACTCGCCCGGGCCGGCCACGGCGTGTTCCAGTTCGCTCCCGACCACGCACTCGTCCCGCGCGACGAGTGGCCCTGGATGAAGGAACTTGCCCGCCGCACCGGCCGCACCGTCAGTGTGAACCTCAATCAGCCCGATGACGCGCCCGACCTGTGGCGCGAGGTCCTTGCGCTTCTCGATGAAGCCCAGGCCGAAGGTTTGCCGATCGTGGCCCAGGTTGCCGGTCGGGTCGTCGGCCTGCTGATGTGCCTCGAGGGCAGCTTCAACCCGCTTGCGTTCCATCCGGCCTATGCGCCGATCGCCGATCTCCCACTCGCCGAACGTGCCGGAGCGCTGGCCGACCCGGAGTTGCGGGCCCAGTTCGCCACGGTGCCCGCCGAGGGCGGCGCGCTGTACACGATGCTCGTCCTCGACCGACTCGACAAGTTCTGGGCAGTGGAAGACGGCGACATCGACTACGAGCCGTCGGCCGACGAATCGATCGCGGCTGTCGCCGCCCGCACAGGCGTTGCCCCCACCGAGCTGATGATCGACCACTTGATCTCGAACGGCGGGAACGGCATCATCCTGACGCCGTTCTTCAACTATGCCTACGGCGACCTGTCGTTCACCTACGAGGTGCATCAGCACCCGGGCACGCGAATGGGGCTCGCCGATGCCGGCGCGCACTGCGGTGTCGTCTGCGATGGCGGCACG
>DASQFE010000364.1:0-18343 GCA_035633295.1 Ilumatobacteraceae bacterium
ACCTTACGCATCGTCGTGGGTCAGTTCGGTGGGCTCAGCTCGATCAGCCGATCACTCGCCCGTGCCCTTCGCGACGCCGGCGCCACGGTCATCTCGACCGACGAGTATGAAGCGGGCGCCCAGGCCGCGGCGGCCAACCGATTCGGCGCCAGTCTGTACATCGGATTCGAGGCAACATCGGACAAACGATCGATGATCTCGTACTTCGCCGTACCAACGTTCGAATCAGTCGGGGGTCGTACGTTGGCGACACTGGCCGTCGAGCGCCTCCAGCACGTCATCATGGTGACGCCAGAGGTGCGCGGCATGCGCTTGGCGGTCTTGCGTGAAACCCGGATGCCGGCGGTGCTGTGTTCACTCGGGCCGGTTCGCGAGATCGTCGACGCCACCGACGCCATTGCCACTGCGCTCGTGGCCGCTATTGGTGCGTGGGCGTCGTCGACGATGACCGGCCGCGAGTCAACCGACACCCACTGACGTCGACGTCACAACGGCCCGCCCGGCCACGAATCCATGGTTATCCCCAATGTTACGCACAGCTTGTGGGTTTGTCTCGACCAGACGTTGAGTAGACCACCACCGAGAGTGGGTGAACATCCGGTAAACAGAGCATGGCTGTGACGCTTCGTGTTCACGTCCGTCAGGAATGCACTCTTACGCGCGACCTGAGGATGATACTCATCAGGTTGCCATTGAGGCTTCGTCAGCCAGCAATGACGCGATAGATCCGCTCGAGGTCTTCCAGGTCGGCGAACTCGATGCTGACACGACCTCGCTTGGCCGACAACTGCACGCTCACGCGCGTCGCCAGATGCTCCGCCAGCAGATTCTCGAGCTCCAACAGACCGGGTGGGCGCAGCTTGGTGGCCGGCGTCAGCCCTGCACCATCGATCGAGGTGCTCGTTCGATCTGGTACGGTGGGAGTGTCTGGGTCGCCATCGCGTCGCACCGCATCTTCGACCATACGCACCGACCAACCCGACGCGACTGCCTCACGAGCCAGCGACTCCTGGCGTGATCGATCGGGTGTCCCGAGCAGTGCGCGGGCGTGTCCGGCCGTCAATTGACCGTCGGCAAGCAGACGTTGCACGACGGGAGGGAGACCCAGGAGGCGCAGGCTGTTGGTGATCGTCGAACGACTCTTGCCCACCCGCGACGACACCTGATCGTGCGTGAGGCCGAAGTCGTCGATCAGCTGCTGGTAGGCAGCTGATTCCTCGAGTGGAGTGAGGTCCTGGCGATGCAGGTTCTCGACCAACGCCTGTTCAACCGAGCTCACATCATCGGTCACACGAATCACTGCCGGAATGGTGGTCAAACCCGCTCGCTGTGCGGCTCGCCACCGGCGTTCTCCGGCAATCAGCTCATAGGTGTCGTCATCCAGTGGACGAATGAGAATCGGCTGGAGCACGCCCATCTCAGCAATTGATGCCGTCAACTCGCTCAGGCTCTCCTCATCGAAGTGCACACGCGGCTGGTGGGGGTTCGGTGTGATCGTTGAAATGGCAACATCCGCCAGCACGGCCGCGGAAACAGCACCGTCACCCTCATTCCGTTCAGCTGTGGGGATGATCGAACTCAAACCCTTACCGAGACCGCTAGAGCGTGCCATGGTGGACCTCCTGCGCGGCGTCTCGGTACGCAATCGCACCCCGAGAAGTGGGGTCGAACGTCGTGATCGGTTGACCGAACGACGGGGCCTCGGACAACCGGACTGACCGTGGAATCACCGACTTGAGCACCTTGTCGCCGAAGTGCTCGCGTACTTCACTCACGACTTGGCCCGACAACTTGGTCCGAGCGTCGTACATCACACACAGGATCGTACTCAGATCCAGTGTCGGGTTGAGGTTGCGCTTGACCAAGTCGACATTGCGGAGCAACTGGCCGAGACCTTCGAGTGCGTAGTATTCGCACTGGATCGGGACCATCACCTCGCTGGCTGCAGCGAGACCGTTCACGGTGAGCAGCCCCAACGACGGGGGACAGTCGATCAGCACGTAGTCGTAATCGTCGAGTACAGCGTCGATCGCCCGTTTGAGACGTTGCTCACGACTGAATGCCGGAACGAGCTCGATCTCCGCACCCGCCAAGTCGAGGGATGCCGGCGCAACAAACAGATTGCGCACGTCGGTTGGCTCGACGACATTCTCGAGCGGTTCCTCATGCATCAACACGTGATACATCGAGAGCTCGAGACCACGATTCTCGATGCCGAGGCCGGTCGACGCGTTGCCCTGCGGGTCGAGGTCGATGATCAAGGTGCGCAATCCCATGTCAGCGAGGGCCGCGCCGAGATTCACGGTCGTTGTCGTCTTGCCAACGCCGCCCTTCTGGTTGGCCAACGCGATGATCCGCGGCAGCGGATGTCGATCGCGGACCGTTGATGATGTTCCTGAAGCGGCCGGATCTGCGGGCTGCTCCGGGGAAACGGACGCCGGGACGTCATGATCCGACACGAAAACTCCAGTGGGAACGTGCCGCAGGATGTGGACTCCAGCAGCGGGATGTCAACACTCTGCCCCACTCACCGCCGCGATACAAGCATTTACGATGATGTTTCACGTGGAACAGCTCGGCAACGGCGGGGTGAATCACCCGGAGCGTTCCACGTGAAACAATCAGCGGGCCGCTGAGACCCAGTAGGGCAACTGTCGCCTCGCCCGCTCATTCCACCGGGGGATCGCCGGTGTCGCCCACACGGGTGAAGACAGCAACCCTGCCGAACGAACCAGCGAGGCGCTCGACCCCCGCACGGGTCAGCGCGTCGATGTCCCATCGGTCACCGGTGGGGGGTTCACTGATGACCACACGGCCACCTACGCGAGCGAGGCGGACGGCAACCGACAAGGTCTCAGCGGGGGGGCCGAAACCACGGGCCACCGCGGCGTCGAACAAGGCGTCGGGGTGGAAAGCTGCGACATCGGTGGCAACAACCGAAACGCGCTCGGTCCAGCCCATTCGGCGAACGCTGCGTTCGAGGAAGTCGGTGCGCTTGGTACGTCGATCCAGCAGGGTGACGTGCAGATCCGGACGGGCGGCGGCGATCACGAGGCCAGGCACGCCGCCGCCGGAGCCAAGATCGATGACACGCGCGCCAGCGGAGAGCGTTTTCAGCGCCTGGACGAACGCTCCGGCGTGCTCGACGACTTCGGTGATGGGACGTGCGCCCAGAAACCCGAGGTGTTGGGCCTCGGTCAGGGCATCAACGAGTGCGTCAGCCACCGAACACCGACGTCGGAACGGTCGGCACTCAGGCCGGGTCGACGATGATGCGACGGTCCGGGTCTTCGCCCACCGACCGAGTGGTGACACCCTCGATCTCGTTGAGAACGTCGTGGATGACCTTACGATCGGCCGACGTCATCGGCTCCAGCGACCGTGCGGTCCCCGACGAGACCACCTGTTCGGCCACGTCGCGAGCGAAGGAACCCAGCGCTGCTTCACGGCGTTCACGGTATCCAGCGACGTCGACACGCAAACGGGTTTCGTGGTCGCCCAGGCGACGCTGTGCGGCAACTCGGGCGAGATCCTGGACGGCATTCAGTGTTCGGCCTCCAGGGCCGACGAGCAAGCCGAGCTCGCTCCCCGTGACGGTCACGTCGAGTTCAATCCCGTCGACCTCCACCGCAACGGTGGCGTCAGCGCCAAATGCCGTCGTCAGGCCCTCCATGAACGCAACAGCGGCCGTCCCCACCTCATCGGGGGTCACCGTGGACTCGGGTCGCTCGTCATTGGTCATCGTGGGCTCCTCGTTACGCTTGTTGGTGGTGGTTCGCCGACGCGCACGTTGCGATGTCGAGTTGCCGGCTGTCGGTGTGTCGGCGGCGGCATCGTCCTGCGAGTCCGCCGGATCTGCCCCATTGTTGGTCGATGCCGAAGTCGATGCCAATGTCGATCCTTCGGTGACCGATGACGCTGTGCCGCCTTCGGAACGGCCTCGACGGCGACGCTCCTGCTTCGGACGCACCTGGGCGGGGCGTACCCGTGCCCGCAGGCGTGCTTCCCCACGGACTCGACCGAACAGCCCGGGACGGGGCTCCTCGATCACATCGAATTCTGCCTCATCGGCTGCAACGCCGAGTTGATCGAGGGCCGCCTCACGGGCCGCATCGAGCGTCTTTGCGGTGGTTTCTACCCACTCCATGGATCATTCACTTTCTGGTACGGGCAGCAGCGTCGACGACGGCACCGCCAGGGGCGTCAGGTCGACTTCTTGGTGGTCTTGGGGCGTGACGACTTGGCAGCTTTGGCAGCTTTGGCGCGCTCGGCCTCGGCTTGCTGGCGCGACGGTGTCGGACGGCCCTTGGCGTTGGCTGACGGCGTCGGACGGTTCTTGGGAGGCGTGACACGCTTGCTCGTCACATCTTTACTCGTTGCCGGTGTGCTTTGCTTCGCCGGTGTGCTTTGCTTCGCCGGTGTGCCTTGCTTCGGCGGTGTGCTTTGCTTCGGTGGTGTGGACTTCGACGATGAACCGGTGCCGAGGTCTCGCTTGGCCTGCGAAAAAATGCCGCCGGTCTCGCCGTTCTTCTTGGCTTCCTCCCGTGCCTCCTCACCGGCACGTTGGGCCTGGCGCCCCAGTGACTCATCGTGACCATAGAACGCACGGGTGATGTAGGCCTGTTGGGCAATGCGCAACAACGTCTGGAAGATGTAGTACACGACCAGGGCGGACAGAAAGAAGATCTGGAAGATGGCAAAGAAGACGGGCAGGTACTGCATCAGCTTCTGTTGCCCCACCGACATGGTGGGGCTGATCGACGCGCGAGCGGCGACCATGCGCTGCTGGACGAAGTACAACGCACCGAGGAGCACAACGAGGAGCACATACGGCAGCGCCGCCACGAAGCCGTTGCTGATCTCGACAGCGGCCGACTTCGACAGGTCGAGCCAGAACGACACCATCTCGTACTTGCCGAACAGCGACTGGTAGAGGGCCGAATCGAGTGACAGATATCGGGGAATGAACCCCGGGTTGAGAACCTCCTCAGGCCGCTCGAATGCGCCCCATACCGCATCAGAGATCGGCCGGGCCGCACCACGGGGTGCATACGTCAAGCCTCGCAGCACTCGGAACATGATGATGAAGACCGGCATCTGCGCCACCAGCGGCAAACACGAGGCCATGGGGTTGACCTTGTGCTCCTGGTAGAGCTTCATCATCTCTTCGTTGAGCTTCGTACGGTCGTTGCGATGCTCGTTCTGCAACTTGCGCATCTCGGGCGCCAACCGCTGCATTTCGAGCATTCCCTTGGTGCTCTTGAGTGTGAGCGGTGTCGTGATCGCCATCACAACGACGGCGATGAGGCCAATGGCGATGGTGTAGCTGTCGGTCAGGCCATAGAACCACGACAACAGTGCGGCGGGGATTTCAAACATCGCTCAGTGGTCCTCCTGGGCAGTGGACGTCGGATGGATACAGCCAGCGCCGTTACCATACGTGACAGCCTCGGGAACGGGGTCGAAGCCCGACGGGCCCCACGGTCGACAACGCACGAGGCGACGAACCGTCAACCACGATCCCCGAACCGTGCCATGCGCGGCGTACGCCTGGTGGGCGTACACAGAACACGTGGGGTAGAACCGACACGGAGACGGACGCCCAGCGAATGCACGCTGGTAGACCTCGATCGAAGCCAACGCACGACGTTGCATCCAGGTCATGGCGACGCTGTCGATCGTGCTGCAGCTTTGCCGATCAGGTCGGTCAGACAGCGCTCGAGATCTGCGAACGTACGTTCGTTCACGCGAGTGCCGGCGCCGATGAGGAACAGACCCGCTGGCACCTCGCACCCACGAAGAATTGCTCGAAGCCTGCGACGCAGCAGATTTCGCTGGACGGCCGATCCGGTGGCGCGACCAATGGCGAACGCCACCTGCGGCGGAACCACTTCGGAATCGGGAACGAACGAGCACCACAGCGGATCGATCCGTACACGGACGCCGTCTCGCCGAAGGCGGATGAATGCGTCGCGGTCGCGGATCCGGTCGATCAAGCCGACAGACGGGTTCGGCCCTTGGCGCGGCGAGACTTCAGCACGGCGCGGCCGGCGCGGGTGCTCATGCGCGCACGGAAACCGTGTTTGCGGGCTCGACGGCGATTATTGGGCTGATAGGTACGCTTCACGGCGATCTCCGGACACTTCTCGATGCAGCAATCACGAACTGGGCGGGGAACCACGAGGCCCACCTGCACAGACTGACCTGCCAAGGTTACGGCCACGGGTGCACTTGCGCCAACCACCACCTCCAAACGACACGACTGTAAGTTGGCTACCCGGCAGGTTCACGCGCGTCACCCCAGCGTAAGGGCCATGAACTGAGCGAATTCGTCATCGACTGTCTCAAGTTTTCCTCCGCCGACCAACGTGGTAGTTTCATCCGCCCGCCCACAGTCCGGTACATGTCCACATCGTGTGGACAACCATGTGGACCGTTGGCGGTGCAGATCAGGAGATGGCCAGGTGAGCGAGAGCACAGACGTGTGGACCCAGGTGACGCTGTCGTTGCGCTCACAACTCGCCGAGTCCGTCTGGTTCTCGACCTTCCAAGACGTGTCACCGTTGGAATCGGATTCCGACACGTTGCGACTCCTCGCACCAAGTGCGTATGTCCGCGACCGGATCCTGATTCGATACCTCCCGTTGGTCACCGCCGCCCTCGAAGACGCCAACGAAGGGCACCGGCGCGTGGAGATCGATGTCGAGGCCGGCGAAGCTGCTGTCGACGTCGAGCCGGCCCCGATCGCCGACAGGGGCTCCGACTTCGACTCCACGGTGCGGGCCCACGACCGCGCAACCCAACAGTCACTCCTTCTCGATGAAGCCGGGTTGAACCCGAGGTACACGTTCGAGACCTTCGTGAAGGGTGCATCCAACCAGTTCGCCCTCGCTGCTGCGCTACGCGTGGCAGAAACCCCCGCACGCAGCTACAACCCGCTGTTCATCTATGGATCAGCAGGACTGGGCAAGACCCACCTGCTCCACGCGATCGGTCACTACGTCCACTCGAACTACCAGCATCACGAAGTCAGGTACGTGTCGACCGAGACCTTCATGAACGAATACGTCGATGCGATCCGCCAGAACACCACCAACTCGTTGCGCCGTCGATATCGAGACATCGACGTTCTGTTGATCGACGACATTCAATTCATCGCCGGCAAGGAAGGGCTCCAAGAGGAGTTCTTCCACACCTTCAACTCCCTCCACGGCGCCAACAAGCAGGTCGTGATCTCGTCCGACCGTATGCCTGATGCCATACCAACACTCGAGGAACGTCTCCGTGGACGTTTCAAGTGGGGGCTGATCACCGACATCCAACCGCCCGATCTCGAAACCCGCCTGGCCATCTTGCGCAACAAGTCCGAACGTGACCGGGTGATGGTCCCCGACGAAACCCTCGAGTTCATCGCCACCAACATCGCCACCAACATCCGCGAGCTCGAAGGCGCATTGATCCGGGTCACGGCGTACGCCAGTCTGAACCAGGTACCGATCACCACGAACCTCGCCGAGACACAGCTCGCTGACCTGCTCAACGACAGCAAACCAAAGCCCCGCACCGACGAGGAATTGTTGGCCGACATCGCGGACATCTTGAGGTTCCCCGTCGACGACCTCAAGGGCCGCAGCCGACAACGACCGCTCGTCACCGCCCGACAGATCGCCATGTACGTGTTTCGGGAGCTGACCGACCTGAGCTATCCCGCCATTGCTCGTCTGTTCGGCGGACGCGACCATACCACCGTGATTCACGCGAACGAGAAGATCCAACGCCTGATGAGCGAGCGCAAACAGATCTACGACCAGGTCACCGACCTGCTCCAGCAGCTCAAAGCGTGATCCCCGTCATGACCATCGCGAACAACGTTGGGGACGCAAACGGGACAACCCGCAACCGCCGGTGGACAACGTCGCGATGTCCACCGGACGACAGCGTCGTCATTTCTGTCGTGGGGATCAGCGCCCCATCCCGTGTGGACGCCCACAGTGGTCCTACGCTGCAACGACGCGTGCTTATCCCCAATCCACAGCACCTACTACTGATAGTGAAGCTTGAGACATCCATGCATGAGGAGAAGTGCCCACTGTGAAGTTTCGTTGTGAACGTGATGTTCTCGCCGACGCCCTCGGGTCTGCCGGACGTGCAGCCACGAACCGTACCGGTACGTTGCCGGTGCTTTCCGGTGTCCATATGGCGGTCGAAGGTGACCGCCTCACGGTGACCGGTACCGACCTCGAACTGACCATTCGCCTGACCATCGACGTGGGCGGTGAACGTGATGGCGCCGCAGTCGTCCCCGCTCGACTCGTCGGCGACATCGTGAAGGCGCTCCCCGCCGGCGCTGTGTCGGTCGAACTCCACGACGACGAGATGTCGATCAGTGCCGGCCGGTCACATTTCTCGTTACGCCCGAAGTCGCTCGACGATTATCCGGCACAGAGCGAGCCGGACGTCGATGCGGTCACGTTGCCGGCAGCCACGGTCGCGGAGGCGTTGCGCCAAGTGGTACGTGCCGCCTCCACCGACGACGCTCGAGCAGTGCTCACCGGTGTTCTGCTTGCCTCCGAAGATGACGGGTTGCGTCTGGTCGCCACCGATTCGTACCGCCTCGCAGTTCGTGACCTCCCGGGAACAACCGTGCTGGCTGCGGGCAAGAACGTGTTGATCCCGGGCCGTGCGCTCAGCGAGCTGCAGCGGGTGATAGGCGACGTGGGTGAGTTGAGCGTGCGACTCGGCGAACGAGAGGTGACGTTCGAGACCGGCGGCACCCGACTCAGTACGCGGCTGATCGAGGGCGAGTTCCCGAACTACCGCAATCTCTTGCCGTCGAGCTACCCGAATCTGTTGACGGTCGGTAAGGCGGCGATGCTCGAAGCGATCCGTCGCGTGAAGATCCTCGCCCAGGACTCCACACCGGTACGCCTGACACTGGGTGGCGACACGGTGCAGATCACTGCAATCACCCAGGACGTCGGTAACGCGGCGGAGGAGATCGACGCCAGCTACGACGGAATCGAGATGACGGTTGCGTTCAACCCCGACTATCTTGCCGCCGGCATCGACGCAATCGACAGCGACGATGTGACGTTGGCAACCATGGATCCGATGAAACCCGCTGTTCTGCGCGGCGTCGGCCGTGATGATTACCTGTATCTGCTGATGCCCGTTCGCGTGCCGTAATGCGGTGATCGTCGAGCACCTGGAGTTGGTCGACTTCCGGAACTACGTCAAGGGGTCGTTCGAGCTGCACGCCGGTACGACGGTGGTCATCGGCGACAACGGTCAAGGCAAGACCAACCTGGCAGAGGCACTGGCGTTTCTTGCCACGCTGACGAGCTTCCGATCGGCACCGACGGATGCGCTGATCCGCGCCGGTGCCGACGTTGCAATCATCCGCGCCACGATTCGTCAGGACGACGGCCGTGAGACGCTCATCGAGGTCGAGCTGGCCGCGGTCGGTCGTAATCGCGTCCAGGTGAATCGACAGAAACTTGCCCGGGTTCGCGATCTCCTCGGCGCCGTTCGTGTCACGGTGTTCTCCCCCGACGACCTGGTCCTCGTGAAGGGGAGCCCCGGCGAGCGTCGGCGGTTCATGGACGACACCCTGGTTGCCTTGGCCACGAAGTATGACGCCGTGCGTCTCGAGATCGACCGCATCGTACGTCAACGCAATACCCTGCTCAAGCAGGCAGGCGGCCGCCTCACCGACGAGATCGAGGTGACACTCGATGTCTGGGACACGAAGTTCGCCGAGATCGCCGACCAATTCGGTTACGCCCGCGCAACGTTGATCGCACGGCTCACGCCGATGGTGCAGGAGGCCTATGAGCAACTTGCCGGCGCACCGACGCCGCTCGATCTGTTCTACGAACCGGACTGGCGGGGCGGAGGCCTTGCCGCGGCGTTGATGATTGCTCGACCTCTCGACGTCCGGCGGGGTGTGAGCACGGTCGGTCCCCACCGGGACGAGCTGCGGATGACGATCAACGGACTTCCGAGTCGCACTCATGCATCTCAGGGTGAGCAGCGCACACTTGCGTTGGCGATGCGTCTCGCAGGGCATCGTCTCGTCGCCGAGCGAACTGGCGAAGCACCGGTCTTGGTACTCGACGACGTGCTGTCCGAACTCGACGATCATCGTGCCACGGCGCTGCTCGGTCACCTTCCCGCAGGGCAGGTGGTGATCACGACTGCAAGTGAGCTGCCGGCGGCCGCACGTGCCGACCATGTCCTGCGTGTCGTTGCCGGCCACGTCACCCTCGATTCCTCCTGAAACATCCCAATCCCGCCGGAAATTCGGAGCCGAACATGCGCTCAGCGCGACATTCGCTCCGAATTTCGAGACGGGGTATGTTGGAACCCATGGCTGAGCCAGTTCCGATTTCGCAGTCGCTCGACTCGATCATGAAATCGTTGCGTGGGACCGACCGCATCCAGATCGGAGGCGTCTTCGGACGCTGGGACGACGCCGTTGGGCCGACCGTTGCGGCCCATGTACGGCCTGTTCGCCTCGACGATGGCGTGCTCGTGGTGGAGGCCGACGAACCAGCCTGGGCGACTCAGGTGAAGTTTCTGAGTGGCACGATCACGGCTCGGCTGGCCGAGGTCGCCGGCGTTCGGATCGACCGGGTCGAGGTGCGCGTCGGACGTCCCTCCCAGCCCGCCCTCGGACCCCCGTCGAACGCCACGAGTTCCCCGACTCTGTGACACCCCGCTGGTAGGCTGGGGACCAGTCGCGATACAGCGTGGGCGCCCTTCGACACTCCTGTTGAGAGTCGGTCGACCTCGTTGTTCGCCCCACCAACGTGCCCCGTTCGGGGCATTCCGCCAGACAGCCAGAAGTATCGAGGTACGAGTGTCCAACGACACCGAATCACCAGCGACCGACACTCCCGACACGAACGGGTCATCGCCGCCGAAGAAGAAGTCGAACGCCAACTCGAACGCCAATTCGGCCACCAACTCGGCCATTACGACGGCCGCTTACGACGCCAAGGCAATCCAGGTACTCGAGGGCCTCGATCCGGTGCGCAAGCGCCCGGGCATGTACATCGGCTCCACCGGACTGCAGGGGCTCCACCATCTGATCTGGGAGGTCGTCGACAACTCAGTCGATGAGGCCATGGCCGGCCATTGCACGCGCATCGGTGTCACGCTGCTCGCCGACGGCGGCTGCCAGGTCGACGACGACGGCCGTGGTATCCCGATCGACCCGTTCACCTCCGGCGAGCACAAGGGCAAGAGTGCCGCCGAAGTGGTACTCACCGTGCTTCACGCCGGAGGCAAGTTCGGTGGCGAGGGTTACAAGGTGTCGGGTGGTCTCCATGGCGTCGGGGTCTCCGTCGTCAACGCCCTGTCCGAGCGCCTCGTCATCGAAGTCGACCGTGACGGCAACCACCATCGCCAGGAGTACGCCAAAGGCGGCGAGCCTCAGGGCAAGATGGCGATTGTCGGTGACACACCCAAACGTGGCCGCGCCACGGGAACCACGATCACGTTCTGGCCAGATCCCACGGTCTTTGCCGCAGAAGGTGTCGAGTTCGTAGCGCGCACCGTGCTCGAGCGACTGCAGACCATGGCATTCCTCAACCGGGGTCTGGAGATCGTCTTCGAAGACCAACGCGAGAGCCGCGAGCAGAGGGTTTCGTACCAGTACAAGGGCGGCATCCTCGACTTCGTCAAGCACCTCAACGCCACCAAGGAGCCGTTGTTCTCCAAGGTCTGCCAGTTCGAAGACGAAGACGCCGACGACGGCCAGATGCTCGACATCGCAATGCAGTGGAACACCGGCTACTACGAGGGCATCCACGGCTACGCCAACGGCATCTCCACCACCGAGGGTGGCATGCACGTCGAGGGGTTCAAGACGGCGCTCACATCGGTGATCAACAAGTACGCCCGCGCCAAGAATCTGCTCAAGGAAAAAGACGTGAACCTCACGGGTGAGGACATCCGCGAGGGCATCACCGCCATCGTGTCGGTGAAACTGCGCGAACCGCAGTTCGAGGGCCAGACCAAAGCCAAGCTGGGCAACGTGCCGATGCGTTCGTTCGTGCAGAAGGCGACCTATGAACGTCTCAGTGAATGGCTGGAGGAGAACCCGACCGAGGCGAACAAGGTGGTCAAGAAGGGCCTTGCTGCCGCACAAGCCCGGGTCGCCGCGAAGAACGCTCGCAACGCGATCCGACGCAAGACGGCCCTGTCCGGCGCCGGAATGCCCGACAAGTTGAAGGACTGTTCGTCGAAGAACGCAGACGAGTCCGAGCTGTTCATCGTGGAGGGTGACTCCGCCGGCGGCACCGCCGTTGATGCCCGCGATCCTCGTACGCAAGCGATCCTGCCGATTCGCGGCAAGATCCTCAACGTCGAGCGGGCGCGCGTCGACAAGATGCTCAAGAACAACGAGATTCAGGCGCTCATCACCGCGATCGGTGCGGGCGTCGGCGACGAATACGATGTCACCAAGTGCCGCTACCACAAGGTGATCTGCCTGGCTGACGCCGACGTCGACGGCAGCCACATCCGCACGCTGCTGCTCACGTTCTTCTTCCGTCAGATGCGAGAGATGGTCGAGGCGGGCTACTGCTACATCGCCCAGCCTCCGCTGTACTCCACCGAGGTGGGCAAAGAGAAGATCTATCTCAAGGACGACGTTGCCAAGGCGGCATTCCTCGCCGAACGTCCGAACCACAAGAAGGGGTTCAACCGGTTGAAGGGCCTCGGCGAAATGGACTGGGAGGAGTTGCGCACCACCACGATGCTCGACGGCACCCGAACACTGCTCCAAGTCACGGTCGACGAAGCGGCTCTCGCCGACGAGATCACCTCGGTCTTGATGGGCGACGACGTGCCGGCACGGCGTGAATTCATCACCACGAACGCCCGCGACGTCCGCAATCTCGACTTCTGATCCGACCGCGACGACCTGCCTGAAACGAACCAACACTCATGACTGACACGAACGACAGCCCCCCGCACGAACCCATCCAGCCGATCTCATTGAGCGACGAGATGGAGAGCTCATTCCTCGAATACGCGATGTCGGTGATCATGTCGCGCGCCCTGCCGGATGTGCGCGACGGCCTCAAGCCGGTGCACCGCCGGATCATCTGGGACATGGAGGATCAGGGTTTCCGGCCCGACCGTGTGCACGTCAAGTGCGCCCGTGTCACCGGCGACACCATGGCGCGTTTTCACCCCCACGGCGACAGCGCCATCTACGACGCCTTGGTCCGCATGGCCCAACCGTTCTCGTTGCGCCACCCCCTCATCGACTTCCATGGCAACTACGGCAGCCCCGATTTCGGCCCGGCTGCAGCTCGGTACACCGAGTGCCGTTTGAACCCGCTGGCAATGCAGTTGCTCGCCGACATCGACGAAGACACCGTCGACATGATTCCGAACTACGACGGCATGTTCGAACAGCCCGTTGTACTTCCCGCACGGTTTCCGAACCTGCTCGTCAACGGCAGCCAGGGCATTGCTGTCGGGATGGCCACCAACATCCCGCCGCACAACCTCGGCGAGGTGATCGACGCAGTCGTTCACCTGCTCGACAATCCTGACGCCACCCCCGATGACCTGATGGACTTCGTGAAGGGTCCCGACTTTCCGACGGGTGCCAGCATCCTCGGCAAAGCCGGCATCATCGATGCGTATCGAACCGGGCGCGGCTCGGTGAAGATGCGCGCGACCGTTGAGATCGAGGAGTCGAAGACGGGTCGCATGGAGATCGTTGTCAGCGAGTTGCCATATCAAACGAGCTGCTCGGCGATTGCGTCGCGGATCCAGGATCTTGTCGACGGTGGCGACCTCGACGGCATCGCGGATGTCAATGATGCGTCGTCGGGTGGCAAGACCAACCTGATCATCACACTCAAGCGTGACGCCAACGCCAACGTCGTGAAGAACAACCTGTTCAAGCTCACGCAGTTGCAGTCGACGTTCTCCATCAACATGGTCGCCCTCGTCGACGGTGTTCCTCGCCAGATCAACCTGCGTGACGCTCTCGTTGCCTACGTCAAGCATCAGCGCGACGTGATCACGCGGCGTTCGCAGTTCCGCCTCGACAAGGCCAAGCGTCGCGAGCACATCCTCGAGGGCCGTATCAAGGCCCTCGACGTCATCGACGCGATCATTGCGCTCATCCGCTCCAGCGACGATGTCGCGGCCGCCCGCGACGGCTTGATGGCAGCTCCGTACGACTTCAGCGAGATTCAGGCCAACGACATCCTCGACATGCAGTTGCGCCAGCTCACCCGGCTGTCACGTCTCGATCTGCAAACCGAACTCGACGAGACCCGCACCAAGATCATCGATCTCCAAGACATCCTCGACAGCCCCGAGCGGCTCAGTACCGTGATCCGCGACGAGATCACCGCCATCAAGGACGAGTTCGCCACACCTCGCGTCTGCGAGCTGACCTACGACGACGGCGAGATGTCGATCGAAGACCTCGTCGACGACAAGGAACTCGTCATCGTGATGACGCAGGCCCAGTACGTGAAGGCTGTCTCAGCCGACTCGTTCAAGACCCAGGGCCGAGGTGGCCGTGGCGTGTCGGGCGGCAAGATGAAGGTCGACGACATCGTGCGCCACGTCATCTTCACCACGGCGCATGCGCATCTGTTGTTCTTCTCCAACCGGGGCAAGGTGTACCGCCTCCGAGCGCTGGAGATCCCCGAGCGCGAGCGCACGGCGAAGGGGATGCCGATCGTCAACCTCCTTCCATTGCAGGCCGACGAGCAGATCCAGGCGATCATCGACACTCGTGACTTTGCCGGCGAGCGGTTCTTGTTCTTCACCACCAAGAACGGCACGGTCAAGAAGACGGCGTTCGATGCCTACGACAAGAGCCGCCGCGACGGCCTGATCGCCATCAACCTGCGCGACGACGACGAGTTGGTCCGCGTGATCGAAACGAGCGGCAGCGACGACATCTTCATGGTGAGCCGTAACGGGATGACGATCCGCTTCGACGAGAATGACGTCAGGGCGATGGGTCGTACTGCCGGTGGTGTCAGGGGGATGAGACTCAAGAACGCCGACGATCGTGTTGTGTCGGTCGACGTCGCTCGCGACGACACCGCCATCTTGATGATGACCGAGGCCGGCTACGGCAAGCGGACACAGCTCGACAAATTCAACCGTCAGGGCCGCGGCGGACAGGGCGTTCGAGGCATCAAACTCACCGGCAAGAAGGGCGCCGTCGTGGCGGCCTTCATGGTCGGACTCGACGACGAGATCGTGGCAGTGTCGAACAACGGTGTCACCATCCGCATGGAAGTGCGGGGAATCTCATCGCAGGGTCGCGACGCCACGGGCGTCAGAGTGATGAACATCGACGACGGCGACGCCGTCAGTTCGGTGGCACCAATCCTGGCCGCCGACGACGCCTGAATCGGTTCTCTTTGCGCCACGGCGTCATCTCGCGGTCGCTTCGATCGCCATCCCGGCATTGGTGAAAGGAGTGCGCGGTGACGCGTACAGTCGTCGATCGTGGTCAGGCGGCGATTCTGTTCGTCGTCGTGGTGAGTGTGATCTTCGTGGTGTCCACCACAGCGTTGGCCGTGCTCGGTGGGCGCGTCGTCGAACGCACACGGGCGCAGACTGCTGCTGATGCTGCAGCACTCGGCTCGCTCGAAGGCGGCCGACCCAGCGCCGAAGCGTTGGTCGAACGACACGGGGCTGAGCTCGTGTCGTGGGTGCGGGGGCCGGTAGAAGGCGAGGTGACGGTGGTGGTTCGCCTCGGCGAATCTCGAGCGACGGCTCGCGCCACCAGCGTGCCCTGAGCCCTTGACAAGACGTTGATCGGCCCCGTGCGTACACTCGCGACGATGAGCAAGACCGAGCGCGCCCTCGACGAAGCGCTCGACGATGGCTACGACGATGGTTACGGCGAGTCATTCGATGTCGATGGAGTCGACATCCTCGTCGGCGATGACGAGCTCGACGACCGTGACACAGCCGACGCCGAGCTCGACGACCGTGACACAGCCGACGACAAGCTCGACGAGGCACCGTTCGAGCTGCCTGAGATCGTCATGGCCACCGAAGACGACGACCTTGGCGACGACGACGTCGAATCGGCTGCACATGACAGCCCGGCCGCGCTTGATCCGGGCCTCGAGCCAGATGTATCCAACGACGTGCTCGAAGAGCTGCGTCGTGCCGACATCGATGGTCCGACGGTCGCACTCGCACCGCAGGACGACACGTCGTCGGGAATTCGCCGCCCCAGTCGAGCGCCTGACTACGACCCGGCACCGTTCCCGATCCCGGTCATCGTTCCACGGATGCTCGGCCGCAAGCCACGGGTGCGGCGAGTCACCCGTGTGGTTCGTCATGTCGATCCATGGAGCGTGTTCAAGATCGCACTCGTCGCGAATCTCGTGCTGTATCTCATCGCGTTGACGGCTGCGGTTCTGCTGTGGAACGTTGCCTATGCGACGGGAACGGTCGACAACGTCGAACGGTTCTTCGAATCCTTCGGTTGGTCGTCGTTCGACTTCAACGGCGGCGAGCTCTATCACAGCGCATGGATCGGTGGTCTCTTTCTCGTGGTGGGGTTCACCGGTCTGGCGGTTCTACTCGCCACGCTGTTCAACCTGATCACCGACCTCGTCGGCGGAATGCGTTTCACCGTGCTGGAGGAGGAAGTCGTGGAGGCGCGCAACTCGCCGATGCGGCGCTTCGTGGTGCGCCGAGCCGAACCCGAGGTGCCGGCGTTCATGTATGACGCTTCAGGACCGGTCACGCGCGACGCAGTGGTCGACGACAGTGGCAACCTCCCGCGTTGATACTTCACAGCCGACTCACAGCGAACTCATGGCCGCGAGCGGCGTGAAGCTCCCGAGCGACCGATAACCTCTTCGGCTTGCCGGGGCTATAGCTCAGTCGGTTAGAGCGCTGCCCTGATAAGGCAGAGGTCACAAGTTCGATTCTTGTTAGCCCCACCAACCCGGTTCGCCCCTCCTGAGGCAGGAGTTGGTGCTGTAGGGCCGAGTAGCCTGCGCATTGGATGAAGTTCCTTCGACGTGCATTTTCCGCCATCTTCATGATGGGCCTGGCTGCTGCGGTGCTGCGCGTGAAGGGGACCGGTGGGACCCCGCCGCAACACGGTGGTTGGCGCCCGCTGGAACTTCCGGAGCGTTGATGACCCGTATCGGCGTCGTCGGCCGAGGTGTCGTGGGTGAACGTGTGGCGCATCGTCTTTCGACGGTGGTCCGCGACGTCGAGGTGGTCGACCTCGATCTTCGGACGCAGCCTCGACCCCGTGATGACCTCGACGTTGTGGTGCTCGCGCAGGGCGGGTCACACGCTTCGTCAGCCTCAGTTTTTCTCGATGCGGGAATTGCTGTCGTCTCGATGAGCGATGACCTTGCGGATGTGCGTGCCCTGGCCGATCTCGACCACCTGGCGCTTGCGAGCGGAGTTCCGCTGGTGGTCGGGGCCGGCATGTCACCCGGTCTGACTGGTCTACTCGCTCGATTGCTGGTATCGGAGTTGGCGAGCTGCGACGAGATTCACATCGCGTTCCACGGCACCGCCGGGCCATCGTGCGCTCGCCAGCAGCATCGAGCACTTCGTGGCCTTGCGGTCGGCTTTCGCGATGGCACGTGGATCCAGCGTCCCGCAGGTTCTGGGCGCGAGCTCTGTTACTTCCCCGAGCCGGTCGGCCCCTACGACTGCTACCGCGCGGAACTCCCATCCCCGGTGCTGCTGCACGACGCATTTCCCCAGGTTGGCCGAGTGAGCGCACGCGTGTCGGCAAACCGTCGTGACCGCTTCACGGCGTGGTTGCCGATGCTGAGCCCACCTCACCGTGAGGGTGGTATCGGAGCGGTTCGGGTCGAGGTTCGTGGCAACGACGAGTCCGGTGGCCGTCGCACCCTGATCGCGGGCGCCGCTGAGTTGGTCGGGACGGCCGCTGCAGCTACGGCCATCGCGTTCGCGTCGGCGGCTGTCGATGGATGTTTGGTGCCCGGCGTTGTTCGAGCGGGTGATCCGTCGCTCGACACGGTGTCGCTCCTGCGCGCCGTCAGTGAGGCGGGAGTGCGGCTCCAGGAGTTCACCGGCGTGCCTTCCGAGCGCAGGATCAGGGCGAATCCGTGAGGCCCTGATCTGCTGGCTCCGACCTGTCGCTTGCTGCACCGACAACCGTCAACTGGGCGACTTGCTCGGCGAGCCGTTCGACGACCTTGGTGAGGTGCTCGAGCTTGTTGTCCAACGCTTCGCCGGTGACCATGTCGGACAGCGCAAGTCGGACACCGGCGATCTCGCGGGCGAGGAACTCGGTATCGGCCTGGGTGCGTTCGGCGACATCCCGGTCGTTCTC
>DASQFE010000365.1:0-3398 GCA_035633295.1 Ilumatobacteraceae bacterium
CGAGCCCCGTACGTCGGGGTGAACGTCACCGACGGCCATTCCGCCTGGTCGTACGACCCGTTCGAGTTGTACGGCCGCGATCTCGGTGGCGGCACGGTGCTCACCAATTCGAACATGCTCGTGCTCGGCGAACCCGGCAACGGCAAGTCCTCTGCCGTCAAGACGATGCTCTACCGCCAAGCAGCGTTCTACGGCCAGCGCCGGTTCATCTCGATCTCCGACCCGAAAGGCGAATACGGGCCCCTCGCCCGGGCGCTCGGGATGCCGATCATCAAACTCCATCCCGGTGGCACCGATCGCCTGAACTTGTTGGAGCCTGGTCCTGGTGACCCGGTTCGTTCGCTGCAGAACCGTCAGGAACTGATGACCGGGATGCTCTCGACGGTGATGCGACGCGACCTCGACGCTGTCGAGGAGACGATCCTCAACACCACGATCGAAGTCCTCGACACCCGACACCGCGCAGGACGTGCGACACCGACACTCGTCGATCTCGCCGTGATGCTCGGCGACCTGCCCGCGGAGGTTCGTGGGATGGACGAGTTGAAGTTGCTCGAGGAACGTGACATCTCGACCGCGGTCACCTCGATCCGGTTGGCGCTGTCGAAGCTGCTGCGAACGACATTGCGCGGGATGTTCGACGGGCCGTCGACGGTGTCGATCGAGCAGATGTCCGGCCAAGGCGTCGTCGTCGATCTCTCCTCGGTGTTCTCCAACCGCGACGCCTTGCCGCTGGTTCAGATGGCGACCGCGTCGACGCTGGCCGGGCAGATGGCGGCGCTGCCTGAGCAGGGCCGCCGGGGCATCCTCGTCGACGACGAAGTCTGGGCGACGATGGCGTCCGAGCGTGCGGCCAAGACGCTGCAGGGACGACTCAAGCTGTGCCGGCTGTGGGGGATCTGGAACATCCTCATCACCCACCGTCTCTCGGACCTTCAAGCCCAAGCCGACTCGGGCACCTCCGCATCCAAGGTCGCTGAAGGTCTGCTCGCTGACGTGCAAACCCGAGTCGTGTTCCGACAAGCAACCGACCAACTCGCCATGGTCGGCCAACTGTTGCGGATGAACGAGCGGATGGTCGACCTGCTCCCACGACTCACCAGGGGCCGGTCGGTGTGGACCGTCGCTGGTCGAGCCGCTGTCGTCCAACACGTCATCGGCCGCGGCATCGAGGCGGAGTTGACCAACACCGATGGGGCGATGGCCGCATGAACGGCGCCCCGCACTCCACGGGGCAACGAATCGACCGCGACGACCTGCTCGCCCGCGTCAATCTCACCGACGTCCTCGACGCACTCACACCCGGCGAAGGCGACGGGCGCCGACGCGCGTGGCGATGCCCTGAACCCTCACACCCCGACGAGCACCCTTCGGTCAAGGTGTTCACCGACCGTCGCGGTGTCGAGCGGTGGCGGTGCTGGTCGGGCGGGCATGGCGGCACCGCCATCGACGCAGTCATCGCCGCCCGCAACGTGGCGGTCGGCGATGCCATGCGCTGGCTTGCCGACAACTACGCACACCTCGAACCACTCCCTCGACCGCCACGGCCGACGCCGCGACCGGTCGGCCAGCCGACACTCGAGGTCGTCGAATACGTCGCCCGCTGCGAGAAACTGCTGTGGACCGGCTCAGGTCGCCAGGTCCGTGAATGGCTCAACGGGCGTGGCCTCGGCGACGAGGTGCTCGCAGCGAACCGTGTCGGCGCCGATCCTGGGCGCCGCTTCCTGCCGAGACCCAAGGGCCTGCCTGCCGGATGGCCGGCGGCCGTGTATCCCGCTTTCGATCCGGACGGCTCACTCACGTACTTCCAGGCGCGCCTTGTCGAGCCGCCCGAGGGTCGCTGCAAGTACGACAACCCAGCGAGCCGATGGGCTGCGAACCCCAGGGTCGCCTGGACGCAGCCGATCTCGGGCAAAACGCCGCCGGGCAGCTGCTTGGTAGTCACCGAGGGCATCGCGGATGCGCTCGTTTCGGTGCAGGCCGGTTACCGCTCCGTTGGAGTGCTCGGCTCCACCTACCCGGACCGAGATGTCGCACGACGAATCACCCAAGGTGCCATCGAGATCGGTGTTCAGCGCGTCGTGGTCTGCTTTGATGCTGACGTCGCTGGCCGGACAGGATCGTCACGCCTCGTCGATCTGCTCAACGGGTGCGGGGTCGAAGACGTCGTGGAAGTAGTGCCGCCAGCCGGGCTTGACCTCTCCGAATGGGCGAGCACCGGGAACGCCGTGGCCGAGGCATTTCGTGCTACGGCGACGCCCGACCTGGGGACCAAGGACGCCTCGGTCCGATCGCTCGGACTCGAACTGTAGCCGTTTCTACCGGACTATTCGGAAATGCCAATACTTTGCTAGAGAGGGCTAGATTCATGGGTATGGATCCGCGTCGGAACCCGTACTCGCCCGGGGCCGGGCTTCGTCCGACGGAGTTGGCCGGTCGAGAAGACGACATCGAGACATTCGAGATTCTCGCCGACCGCGCCGAGGCTGGGCGACCCGCTCGAAGCGTCGTGTTCACCGGGCTGCGCGGTGTCGGCAAGACGGTGCTGCTTCAAGACTTGGCGGGACGCGCCGAGCAGCGCGGCTGGATCACCGCTCGTGTCGAGGCCGACCGCGGGAGTGGGCCGACCTCGTTCACCGATGGGCTGTCGAGATCGCTTGCGACATCGCTGCGTCGAGAACAGGGGCGGGGAAAGACGAAGGAACGCCTTCGGGCCGCGTTGCGGACGGTGACGTCGTTCTCGATGTCGTTCAATCCGGACGGGGCGGTGTCGTTGGGGTTCGACGTCGATGCTGCCAAGGGTCGAGCTGACAGCGGATCGCTGTACGCAGATCTGACCGACCTTGCACTCGACCTCGGTGCGGCTGCGGTCGAACTCGGTGTCGGTGTCGCGGTCTTCGTCGACGAGATGCAAGACCTCACGCCGGAAGAACTCTCCGCGGTGTGCCGCGCCTGTCATGAGACCGGGCAGCGATCGTCACCGTGGTTCGTCATCGGGTGTGGCCTGCCGAACCTGCCGGGAGCGTTGGCAGCAGCCGAGTCGTATGCGGAACGACTCTTCGAGTACCGGCTGATCGACCGACTGCCGCAAGTCGCTGCTCTTGCCGCGTTGGTCAACCCGGCCAAGGTCGAAGGTGTCGATTGGGAACCGTCAGCAGCCGCACACGTCGTTGCGCAGTCCGCCGGGTACCCCTACTTCATCCAACAGTTCGGCCAGTCCACGTGGAACGATGCAGCTGCATCACCGATCACGCTCGCCGACGCCGAACGCGGCGTGAACGTCGGGTTCGCGCTCCTCGACACGGGATTCTTCAGGGCTCGGTGGGATCGGGCAACGCCGAGCGAACGCGAGTACCTCTCGGCCATGGCGATCGACGGTGACGGTCCGTCCTCCAGTG
>DASQFE010000366.1:0-1997 GCA_035633295.1 Ilumatobacteraceae bacterium
GCGCCAGATCGGAGGCAATGGGGCCGACGAGGGCGTGCATGCGATCGATCTCTGATGCTGCGCTCATCGGAACTGCCTCCTTTCAACAAACAAGGCGTGGGGCTCAGCCCCACGCCTTTCGGTACCAAACCAAATGGAGACTCAATCATAGCAGCGGCCCGGAGGAAGTCGACGGGGGTGCCGCAGGCTGCCACCCAACCAACACGGTTTGCGTGACAGTTCCATTGGGACGGCCCAACGGTTCTGCAACGCAAACGATCGGTGTGGGTGCCACTCAGTACAGTGCCTGCGTGCTTCGGATGTCGACTCTGTTCCTGCGGACCCTTCGAGACGACCCGGCCGACGCCGAGGTCGCCAGCCATCGTCTCCTGGTACGGGCCGGTTACATCCGCCGGGCCGCGCCGGGCGGATTCTCGTGGCTGCCACTCGGATGGCTCGTCTACCGCAACGTCGAGCGCGTCGTGCGCGAGGAGATGGACGCAGCCGGCTTCCAGGAAGTGCACTTCCCGGCCCTGCTCCCCCGCGAGCCGTACGAGGCCACCGGACGTTGGACCGAGTACGGCGACAACCTGTTCCGCCTACAAGACCGTAAGGGCGCCGATTTTCTGCTCGCACCGACCCACGAGGAGATGTTCACGCTGCTCGTCAAGGACATCTGTGGGTCGTACAAGGACCTCCCGCTGTCGATTTATCAGATCCAGACCAAGTATCGCGACGAGGCTCGCCCACGCGCCGGTCTGCTGCGGAGCCGTGAGTTCGTGATGAAGGACTCGTACAGCTTCGATCTCGATGATGCGGGCCTGCAAGCGTCGTACGACGCTCATCGCGCGGCCTACATCTCGTTGTTCGACCGGCTCGGGTTGCCGTACGTGATCGTGTCGGCGATGTCGGGCGCCATGGGCGGGTCGGCATCCGAGGAGTTCCTGGCGCCGATGGACGTTGGCGAGGACACCTTCATCCGGTGCACGTCATGCGACTACGCCGCCAATGTCGAGGCTGTCGTGACGCCCGCTCCCCCGGCGATCCCGTTTGAAGGGCGAGCGCCAGCCATCGAGCACCACACGCCGGGCACCCCGACCATTGCGACGCTTGTCGAGTGGGTCAATTCCGATGCGGAGCTCCGTCATCCCGAGCGCGACTGGACCGCCGCCGACACGCTCAAGAACGTTGTCGTGAAGCTCCGCCATCCTGACGGCACGGTCGAGCCGCTGGCCATTGGACTGCCCGGCGACCGTGAGGTCGACATGAAACGGCTCGAAGCACACGTCGCCCCCGCCGAGCCGGAGCCGTTCGACGAAGCCGACTTCGCCAAGTACCCATCGCTGGTCAAGGGGTACATCGGACCCGGCATCTTGGGCAGCCAGAACGGTTCAGGAATCCGGTACCTCGTCGACCCTCGCGTGGTCGATGGCACAGCGTGGATCACCGGCGCCGACCGTCCCGACCATCACGTGATCAATCTCGTTGCCGGCCGCGACTTCACCCCAGACGGCACGATCGAGGCGGCCGAGATCCGCAGCGGCGACGTGTGCCCGGTCTGCGCCTCCCCGGTCGAGATCGCCCGCGGCATCGAGATCGGTCACATCTTCCAGTTGGGCCGCAAGTACGCCGACGCGCTGGGCCTCACCGTGCAGGACGAGCACGGCAAGCCGGTCACGCCCACAATGGGGTCGTACGGCGTCGGTGTCACCCGAGCGCTCGCCGCCATCGCCGAAGCGGGCCACGACGACATCGGCCTCGTGTGGCCGCGCGAGATCGCGCCCGCCGACGTGCACATCGTGGTGGCCGGCAAGCTCGACGGTCCGCAGTTCCCCGCCGGTGAACGGCTCGCCGCCGATCTCGAGGCCGCCGGGCTGCGGGTGCTGCTCGATGATCGCTACGGTCCGTCGCCCGGCGTGAAGTTCAAGGATGCCGAGCTGCTCGGTATCCCGACGATCGCCATCGTGGGCCGCGGCGTGGCCGACGAGGAGGATCCGACCATCGAGGTCAAGGACCGC
>DASQFE010000367.1:0-5821 GCA_035633295.1 Ilumatobacteraceae bacterium
GTTCTCGAGCTGGCCGGTCGCATTGCGGAAACGCAGGTTGAGCGCCTCCTGCTTGGTGGCCCTGAGTTCGTCGATCAGTTCGCCGAGACTGAGCTCGACGAGGTCGTTGTTCTTGGCCATGTCAGATCTCCTCCTCACGAGTGATGATGCGGGCCTTGATGGGGAGCTTCTGGATTGCCTTGTTGAGGGCTTCCTTGGCCAGTTCTTCGTTCGGGTACGACAGCTCGAAGAGCGTGCGGCCCGGCTTGACGACGGCCACCCAGAACTCCGGGTTGCCCTTGCCGGAACCCATGCGGGTCTCGGCCGGCTTCTTCGTGACCGGCTTGTCCGGGAACACGTTGATCCACACCTTGCCGCCACGCTTGATCGAGCGGGTCATGGCGATACGGGCAGCTTCGATCTGGCGGGCACTGAGCCAACCCGGCTCGAGCGCCTGGATCCCGTACTCACCGAAGTGCAGGCCGGAGCCGCCCTTCGTGAGGCCTTTGGTGCGGCCGCGATGGTGCTTGCGATGGGCGACCTTGCGAGGCATCAGCATGGTTCGGTCCCCTTTCAGTCCTCGCCGCGGAAGTGCGGCGTGTCGTGGCCTTCGCCCTGCGCAGTGCGCTTGGCGATTGCCTCTTCTTCGTCGAGCAGTTTCTCGAGTTCCGGATCGGCCTCACGGACGAGCGGCTGCGTCTCGGGAGCAAGATTGGCGTCGCGGGGTCCACCCGACGACACGACCCTGCGCGGTGCCCCCGACGTCTCGCCGACGGCCATGGCGGCCTCGCGGGCGATCTTGTCGTCGTTGAGCTTCTTGTAGGGCAGGATGTCGCCCTTGTAGATCCACACCTTGATGCCAACACGACCGCTGGACGTCTTGGCCTCACGCATGCCGTAGTCGATGTCGGCGCGCAGCGTGTGCAACGGCACCCGACCTTCGCGATACCACTCGGTGCGGCTCATCTCGGCGCCGCCGAGGCGACCCGAGCACTGCACCTTGATTCCGAGAGCGCCCGCACGCTGTGCGTTCTGCACGGCCCGCTTCATGGCCCGACGGAACGCAATACGGTTGACGAGTTGGTCGGCGACCCCCTGAGCGATCAGCGCGGCGTCGAGTTCAGGGTTCTTGATCTCGACGATGTTGAGCTGGACCTTCGCGTTGCCGGTGATCTTGGTGATCAGCTGGCGGAGTTCGTCGGCCTGAGCACCACGACGGCCGATGACGATGCCGGGACGAGCGGTGTGCACGTCGACGCGGAGCTTGTCACGCGTGCGCTCGACCTCGATGCGGCTGATCGCTGCAGACTCGAGTCGAGTCATGATTTCGCGGCGGATCGTCCAGTCCTCCGTGAGGTACTGCTTGTAGTCGCGCTCGGAGAACCAACGCGACTTCCAGTCGGTGGTGACTCCCAGACGGAAGCCGTACGGATTGATCTTCTGACCCATTACTTCTGGTCCTCCTCGTCGGCCCGTTGGTTCTCCTCGTCGGACTCCGCCTCGTCGCTGGCGCTTCCCTCGGCAGCAGCCTCAGTCGTCGCGACGGCTTGGGCAGCGTCGTCGGAATCGGAGTCGGCCGAGTCGGCGTCTTCCGTTGCTTCTTCGGCTTCAGCCGTCGCGTCGGCTTTGGTCGCATCGGCTTCAAGAGCCTCTGCCGACTCGGTGTTCTCCGAGTCGGCCGCGTCGTCAGCTGCGGTGTCCACCGTCTCGTCGACTGCCTCGGACTCGGCGATGTCGGTCGATTCCTCGATCTCGTCGACTTCTTCGTCGATGATCTCGGCGTCGACGACTTCTTCGGCGGTGTCGGTTGCGGCGGCCTGTTGGCGGCTGCGCTCGACGCGTGCACGGCGGCTGGCGGCGCTGCTCTGCGGGCGGCCACGGCCGACGCTGCCACCGGCACGCTCCTGGCGCGCCTGGATGATGGCGATGCGGTCGTCACTCATGCGAGCCACGATGACCGTGATGTGACAGCTGCGCTTGTTGATCCGGGTCGCACGACCACGGGCCCGGGGGCGGAACCGCTTGAGCGTCGGGCCCTCGTCGGCGAAGCAGGCAACGACGTAGAGCTCGTCGGCGTCTTGGCCATCGTTGTTGACGGCATTGGCGACAGCGCTGGCGAGCACCTTGCGAATGTCACGAGCGATGTGGCGGTCAGTGAACTGCAGCACCTCGTCGGCGCTGCGCACATCGAGACCGCGAATGAGATCGAGCACGACGCGAGCCTTGAAGGCAGATGGCCGCACGTACTTCGCGGTTGCCTTCGTGCCCGAGCGCTCGCCGGCTACGAACGACCTCTCGTTGAGCTTTGGTCCGGTCATCAGCGGCGACCCTTCGAGTTGCGCTCCATGCCGGCATGGAACCGGAACGTGCGGGTCGGGCTGAACTCACCGAGCTTGTGGCCGACCATCGACTCGGTCACATAGACCGGGACATGCTTGCGGCCGTCGTGGACGGCGATGGTGTGGCCGACCATGTCGGGGATGATGGTGGAGCGACGCGACCAGGTCTTGACGACCTTGCGTTCTCCGGCTGCGTTCTGGGCGTCGATCTTCTTGAGAAGATGATCGTCGACGAACGGGCCTTTTTTGAGACTGCGAGACATTCGGAGTTACCTTCCTTGCCGCGTCAGCGGCGACCCTTGCTCGTACGGCGACGACGGATGATCAACTTCTGGCTCGCCTTCTTCTTGTCACGGGTGCGGCTCTCCGGCTTGCCCCACGGCGACACCGCTGGACGGCCACCGGAGGTGCGGCCTTCGCCACCACCAAGTGGATGGTCGACCGGGTTCATGGCGACACCACGGGTCTGGGGCTTCTTGCCCTTCCAGCGGTTGCGGCCGGCCTTGCCGATCTTGACGAGCTCATGCTCGCTGTTGCCAACCTCGCCGACAGTTGCACGGCAGTCGATCATCACCCGGCGCATTTCGGTCGACGGCATACGCAGCGTCGCGTAGTCGCCTTCCTTGGCGACGAGCTGCACGGCGATGCCGGCCGAACGGCCGATCTTGCCGCCCTGGCCGGGGCGCAGCTCGACGTTGTGGACGGTGGTGCCGACCGGGATGTAGCGCAGCGGCAGGGCGTTGCCCGGCTTGATGTCGGCGCCGTGACCACTCTGGACGGTGTCACCGACACCGAGTCCACGGGGGGCGAGGATGTACGCCTTCACGCCGTCGTTGTAGTGGAGCAGCGCGATGCGGCACGTGCGATTGGGGTCGTATTCGATGGCGGCGACCTTGGCGGTCACGCCGTCCTTGGTGCGCTTGAAGTCGATGATGCGGTACTGCTGCTTGTGACCGCCGCCACGGTGACGTGACGTCTTGCGGCCGTAGCTGTTGCGGCCGCCGGTCTTCGACTTCTTGACGAGGAGGCTCTTCTCCGGCGTGGTCTTGGTGATCTCGCTGAAGTCGGAGCTCGTCTGGAACCGACGGCCGGGGCTGGTGGGCTTGCGGGAACGAATGGCCATGATGCGCTCAGTTCTCGAACAGCGGGATTTCGCCCGCTGCCAGGGTGACGATGGCCCGCTTGGTGTCGGGCCGGGTACCGATGCGGTTGGTGCCACGGGTGCGCTTGCGCTTGCCGGGGCGGTTCAACGTGTTGACCTTGAGCACTTCGACTCCCCAGATCGCCTCGACAGCGTCGCGGATCTCGGGCTTGGAGGCCTTGGTGCTCACCTTGAAGGTGTAGACGCCGGTCTCGATGAGGGCGTAGCTCTTCTCCGAAACGACCGGAGCAATGATAATGTCGCGGGGATCCTTCATCAGGCTGATTCCTTCTCGCTCGAGGTCGACGTGCCGGCGGGCAGGACTTCCTTGGTGAACACGATCCACTCGTTACAGAGCACGTCGTAGGCATTGAGTTCGCCGGGGCCGATGATCTGCACCTTGGGCAGGTTGCGGAAGCTCAGAGCAGCAGCAGCGTCGTCACGACCGACGACAACCAGTGCGGTGCCGGTGATGCCGAGTGCGTCGAGCGCAGCCTTGGCGTCTTTGGTCTTGGGGGCTTCGAAGCCCCAGTTGTCGACGACGATGACCTTGCCCTCAGCGGCCCGGTCGGACAGCGCGGAGCGCAGTGCCAACTTCACCATCTTCTTGGGGGTCTTCTGGTCGTACTTGCGGGGCTTCGGGCCGAGGGCCACGCCGCCGCCGACGAAGTGCGGCGCCCGGATCGAGCCCTGGCGGGCGTTGCCGGTGCCCTTCTGGGCGTAGGGCTTGCGACCGCCACCGCGCACATCGGAGCGAGTCTTGGTGCTCTGCGTGCCGGAGCGGCGGGCGGCGAGCTGGGCGGTGACGACCTGGTGCATGACCGGGATGTTCGGCTGGAGGCCGAAGACCTCGTCGTCGAGCTCGATCGTTCCGCTGTCCTTGCCGGCTGCGGTCTTGAGGGTGAGATCGGCCATGGTCAGCCTGCCTTTCCTGCGAACTTGACGGCATTGCGCACGAGCACGACGCCACCGGCGGGGCCGGGAACCGAGCCACGGATCAGCAGCAGATTGCGCTCGGCGTCGGACTCGACGACCACGAGGTTCTGCGTGGTGACCTGCTCGTGGCCCATGTGGCCTGCCATACGCTGGCCCTTGAACACGCGTGCCGGGAAGGCGCACGAGCCGATGGCGCCAGGCTTGCGGTGGCTCTTGTTGTTACCGTGTGATGCCGGTTGGCCCTTGAAGTTGTGACGCTTCATGACCCCGGCGAAGCCCTTGCCCCGGCTGGTGCCCGTGACATCGACCATCGTGCCGGCGGGGATCTGTTCGACGGTCAGCTCCTGGCCGACCTCGAAGCCATCGACGGAGTCGAGGCGGAGT
The DNA here is from genome assembly GCA_035633295.1 of Ilumatobacteraceae bacterium. Classification (GTDB taxonomy): domain Bacteria; phylum Actinomycetota; class Acidimicrobiia; order Acidimicrobiales; family Ilumatobacteraceae; genus Sva-07. The sequence goes on from DASQFE010000367.1 coordinate 4,780, forward strand.
TCCACGAGGCGCTTGCCCGGCTCGACGCCGGCCTTCTCGAAGTGGCCGAGCGCCGGCTTGGTGAGCTTGTTCGCTTTGCGGTGCCCGTAGGTGACCTGCAGCGCCGTGTAGCCGTCGCGTTCGTTGGTTTTGATCTGAACGATGCGCATCGGTTCGACGCGCAAGACGGTGACCGGAACGACCTTGTCGTCCACCCACGTCTGTGTCATGCCGACTTTCTCGCCGACGATCGATTGTTGTGCCATGGCGGCGTTTCCCTTTGAGTTGATCGAGCCGCTCATCTGGTGAGGAACGGCTATCCACGCAAATGCTCCGCCGCTGCGGCTGCCACGGTTCATGGCAGGCGAGCGTGCGGAGCACGAGATCATGTAGTTGCTGGGCGGTTCCGGTCCCGATCGTTGCGGGTGGCCTACACAGACATCAGTTGCTGAATGGAGTGGTGATCGGAATGCCTCCCGATCACAGCCCTGCAATGCTACGGGCGCGCCTGCCCGCTTCCAACCCCTCATCTCCAGGGCGTTACTCCTCATGGCGTTACTCCTCATGGCGCGCCCGTGGTGTCAGCCACAATGAGCGACAAGATCGGGCGGGCCATCACCGATTGCCTTCGCTAGGGTCAGAGCGGAAGGGGAGTATCCCACCTTCGGATCTGCCGCCAACACGGACCAGCGTCCCGGCAGACCGGCTCAAACGAGCGGGAGAGACCTTCGATCAATGGATCGCCCTGCGCGTGCAGTTGACCGAGTGCCCACCATCCCCGACCATCCCCGACCATCCGAAGGAACCCATGAACCGTGCGACACTTGTCGAGGTGCAGCGACTGCGCTGCTACCCCAGCATCACCTTGTTGTTGAACACCACGCCGGGCGCCCGGTTGACCCCCGCCGAGCGAGATACGGCGCGGGTCCTCATGCAACAGGTCGATGACCGTCTCGAGGGTGACGTCAGCGATGCGCTGCGGCTGAGCTTGACGAACCGGCTGGCGGCCCTCGTCGACGAGCAGGCCGCCGAGCGGTCCGCGCACGCCGTTGCCCTCTTCGTC
>DASQFE010000368.1:0-6137 GCA_035633295.1 Ilumatobacteraceae bacterium
CGGTTGAGACGCGGCGGTTGAGTCGGGGCGATGCAGCGATAGGTTCGCAGTACCGACTTCCTCCTGATGACGTTGCGCAGTGCGCATCTTCCGGTCGAGGAGGTCGAACGTGGAACCCCTGGCGAGACCCGCGAGTTCGTACGCGGAGCGGGCACGGGCGTGGATCGAGTGGTTCGGCGTGGGACGTCTCGTCGCGGCGTCGCTCGCCACGGTGGTCGTGTGCGTCGGCGCGTTCTGGTTGATCAGCAGTCCGCCTCCGCCGACCGAAGCGTCACTGCCGATGGCGACGAGCACCACCCTTGGCGAACAACCGCCTGCACCGCTGGTTCCCACCACGACTGTCCCGACGACGGTGCTGATTCACGTCGCCGGCGCGGTGATCGAACCTGGCGTCTACGCACTGCAGCCTGGTGCCCGGGTTCGCGATGCGATCGTTGCGGCTGGCGGCCCGACCGAGTTGGCCGACTGGAATGCGGTGAACCTGGCCGCAGTGGTCGTCGACGCCACCCGCGTCTACGTGCCAGTGGTCGGCGAGGAGGTCCCGGCTGAACTGGTTGTCGGTTCGGCTCCGGGCGTCGCGTCGGTCCTGGTGGGCCCCGTTGACGTCAACCGCGCAACTCCCGATGAACTCGAAGAACTGCCAGGAGTTGGCCCGGCGACGGCGTTGGCGATCGTGACCGAACGGGAACGGAACGGACCGTTCGTCGACGCTGACGACCTCGACCGGGTGCCCGGCATCGGTCCCGCCAAGATCGACGCGCTCCGCGACCTGGTGACGACATGAACGATCCTGTGAACGGCTGGATCAGAACAACGAGTCGGAGATCGCCAGCGCGGCGATTCCAAGTGCAACACAGCAGCCGAGCCAGATCCCACCGCACATCCATGCGAAGTGGCGCCAGTAGTCGCTCCACGTCGCCATCGGATTCTGCGTGGCTCGTCGCGAGGCCAGAAAGCCGACGAGGAGCCAGAGGAGTGCTGATGCGGCGATCGCCAACCCGTAGAGGTCCTGCTCACCGAAAGGTGCGCCGACGAGTAGTAGGCCCGGGGCCGCGCACACGCCACCGATCAGACCGACTGCGCCGCTCCATGCCGCGTCGGACAACTGAAGCGCAGCGTAGGAAATCGCCCCGAGGATGCCCGGAACGACCAGGCCGAGCGGCGGGCCCCATCTGCGGATTCGAGTGCGGTACCAGCGAGGCCCCTCGGTGAGCGGCGCGGGCGTCAACGAGTGGTACGAGGGTGGCCGGGCACCGGGGGGAACAGGGGTGAACGAAGTCACGACAGCGCCAGGCTACGACGATCGCGTCGGCGCAACGATGCATCCCGCCGACGATGGTCGCCCCGGTGTTCATGTCGGCGGCGGTGTCGGTGTCGGCGACACTACGATCATCGGCCTTGCGCTCGTGACTTCGCTCGCGGTGTGGGCTCGAACACCACTGGTCGCGGTCGGAGCCGTGGCGCTGCTCGGCGTGTCGTTCAAGGCAGCGCGTCAGCTCGGATGGCGTTGGTTTGCGGTGGGCGTCGTGGTGGCGGCCGGCGCCGGGATGCATTCACAGCAGAGTTGGGCAGAACTGGCGCCCGACCAGTTGGGACCGTTCACTGGTTGGGGGCGGTTGATGTCCGATCCGCAGCCGTACCCCTCGAGCACTCGCGTGATCATCGAGCTCGAGGGTGAGCGTTTCGAGATGTGGTCGCGCGGCCGTGCGCAGCAGCAGCGGGTGATGCGCTGGCGCGGCGGACAGTGGATTCAGGTGCACGGCGAGCGCGTCCTGCTCGACTCACAGCGGGCGCATCGGGTCGCGTGGCAGCATGTCGTTGGTCGGTTCGATCTCGACTGGGCGAGCGATGTGGCACCCGGTGGTCCGGTGGCGCGAGCATCGAATCGTGTCCGTGCGGCGATCGAGCGAGCGGCTGAGTTCATTCCCGAACCGCACGGCGCCCTGTTCCGAGGTCTGGTGATCGGCGACGACCGTGAGCAGCCACCCGACATGACCGCACGATTCCGTGCCAGCGGGTTGTCGCATCTCACGGCCGTGTCCGGCCAGAACGTGGCGTTTGTCCTGGCCGGGTGTGGGCCGCTGCTGGTTCGGCTGCGGCCGTCGGTGCGATGGGCCACGACGGTAGTGGTGATCGCCTGGTTCGTGGTGATCACCCGGTTCGAGCCGTCGATCCTGCGGGCGGGTGTGATGGCCGGCTTGTCGGCGACGGCGTTCATGACGGGCCGCGAACGATCTCCGGTTCGGATCCTGGCGCTCGCCGTCACCGGGTTGCTCCTCGTCGACCCGTTGCTGCTGTGGTCGGTCGGGTTCTGGCTGTCGGTCGGTGCCACCGCCGGGGTTTGCACGGTGGGCCCTTGGCTCGCCAAGCGTTTCGGGTTGCTCGGCCCGGTCGCCCTCCCGCTCGGGATCACGCTCGGCGCCCAGTTGGGTGTGGTCATCCCGAGCCTGCTGGTGTTCGGGCGGCTTCCCGTGGTGAGCGTGGTCGCCAATCTCCTTGCGGTCCCGGTGGCCGGCATGGTGATGCTGTACGGCCTCCCGGCTGGGCTCGTGGTCGGTGCCGCTCCCGTGCTCGGCCCGGTGGTGATGTTCCCCGCCCGCGTGGGGACCAAGTGGGTCGACACGGTGGCGATGCTCGGCGCCCGCCTCGAACCCGATCCGCCGTGGTCGTGGATTGCCTGGGTGGTGGTTCTGTTCGTCGTGCTTCTCGTGGTGCTCCGGGCCAGGTTCCATGGTCGGTGAGCGGACGCGATAAGAATCGAGGTCTCCATGGCGACCCATCTCCTCAGTGGCAACGACGAGTCGATCCTGCGATCGGCGGTGCACGAACTCGTCGACGAGCTGGTCGGCGCGGGCGATCGGGCGATGATGGTCGACGAGTTCGATGGCGACGAGTACGAGCTGCGCCTCGTGGTCGACGCCGCACAGACACCAGCGTTCCTCACCGACAAGCGAGTGATCGTTGCCCGCGGCGTCGAGCGCTTCAAAGCCGACGAGCTCGCCCCGCTGCTCGGCTACCTCGCCGATCCGCTCGACTCGTCAGACCTTGTCCTCGTGATCAACGGCGGCGCCGTGCCGAAGAAGCTCGCCGACGCCGTCAAAGCCATCGGCACCGTGGTGAACACGTCGCCTCCCGCTCGTCCCAAGGACCGTCAGGACTGGATCTCCGAGCACATCGCATCCGCAGGGTTACGGATCAAACCCGATGCCGCTGCTCAGCTCGGGCACTGGCTCGGTGAGGATGCCGGTCGCCTCGACGGGATCCTGGCGACACTCACCAGTACCTATGGATCTGATCACGTCCTCACGTTCGCCGACATCGAGCCCTTCCTCGGCGAAGCCGGGGGAGTGCCGCCGTGGGATTTCACCGATGCCGTTGACGCCGGCAACACCACCAAGGCGCTCACCCTGCTCGGCCGCATGATGCACGCCGGCGGCCGGCATCCGCTGGTGGTGATGTCGATCCTCCACAAGCACTACGTCGAACTTGCCAGGCTCGACGGTGCGAACGCACGCACGGAGGACGATGCGGCAGCGGCCACGGGCCTGAAGGGGTATCCGGCGAAGAAGGCGCTGCAGACCTACAACCGCCTCGGCTCGGCCTCGACCAAGCGGGCGATCGAACTCCTCGCCCAAGCCGACCTCGACCTGCGCGGCGCCAAGGACCTTGAACCTGAGCTGGTGATGGAGGTCCTTGTCGCCCGCCTCTCCAAACTTCGCCGCTGAAACACCACCGAACCCCCCCCCCGAAAACCGAAAAATGCCTGGGAATGCGCGCTCAGCGCGCATTCCCAGGCGAATTTCGGAGTGGGGGAGGGTCAGCCGGCGGCCTTGACCTTCTTCATGAGGCGGCTCTTCTTGCGGGCCGCGGCGTTCTTGTGGATGATGCCCTTGGAGGCGGCGCTGTCGATGCGCTTGATGGCGAGGCGGACAGCGTCGTCGTTGTCGTCGGTTCCGATGGTGTCGTTGGCACGCTTGGTACGCGTCTTCACCTCGGCCTTGACCGACTTGTTGCGCTCGTGGCGCTTCTCGTTGGTGAGAATCCGCTTCTTCTGGCTCTTGATGTTGGCCATGGCCGTGAACCTTGCTTTCCGTCGATCTCCGTGTTCGGGGGCCCGGTGCCCCACTGAACAGCTCTGCGACTCTATCGGCAGCCCTCCATCAGCGGCAACGTGTCGACATGAGCGCCAGCGTCGCAGATAGCGTTGGGTCGGTCATGGATCTCGGCCTCATCCGTAACTTCTCGATCATTGCGCACATCGACCACGGCAAGTCGACGCTGTCGGATCGGATCTTGGAGATCACCGGCGCCGTCGATGTTCGCGACATGCGCTCGCAGTATCTCGACTCGATGGACCTCGAACGCGAGCGTGGGATCACGATCAAGGCGCAGAACGTCCGCGTCGACTGGAAGGGCCACGTCTTCCACCTGATCGACACGCCGGGCCACGTCGACTTCGGCTACGAAGTCAGTCGCAGCCTCGCCGCTTGTGAGGGCGTCGTGCTGGTGGTCGACGCCGCGCAGGGCATCGAGGCCCAGACTCTGGCCAACTGCTACCTGGCGATGGAGAACGATCTCGAGATCGTCGCGGCACTCAACAAGATCGATCTGCCTGCCGCCGACCCCGACCGGTACGCCGCCGAGATCGAGAAGATCCTCGGCATTCCCGCCGACGAGATCATCCGCATGTCGGCCAAGACCGGCGAAGGGGTACCGGACCTCCTCGATGCGGTCATCGAGCGCATCCCTGCGCCGGTGGGTGACCCCGACGCTCCGCTGCAGGGCCTGATCTTCGACTCGCAGTTCGATCAGTACCGCGGCGTCGTGTCGAGCATCCGCATCATGCAGGGAAAGATGACGTCGGGTTCGAAGCTCACGTTCATCCAGGCCGGCGCGAATCACGAAGCGATCGAGATCGGAACCCGCCGCCCCGTGCCCACGCCGGTGTCTGTGCTCGGCCCCGGCGAGGTCGGCTACCTCATTGCTGGCATCAAGGACGTCGGCGACGCTCGCTCAGGCGAAACGGTCACCACGTCGTCGGGCGGATCGACCGACGCGCTGCCCGGCTATCGCGATCCCAAGCCGATGGTGTTCTCCGGCATGTTCCCGATCGACGGCGACGACTTCGAGAACCTCCGCGAGGCGTTGGAGAAGCTCAAGCTGAACGACGCCTCGATCAGCTACACCCCTGAGTCGTCGGGTGCACTCGGGTTCGGCTTCCGGATCGGTTTTCTCGGCCTGCTCCACATGGAGATCGTCAAGGAGCGCCTCGAGCGCGAGTTCGGGCTGGCACTGATCGCGACGGCGCCGAGCGTCGAGTACCGCCTGACCCGCACCGACGGCACCATCGAGATGGTCGACAACCCCGCCGACATGCCGGAGGCGCAACGCATCGCCGCCATCGAGGAGCCGTTCTTCAAGGTGTCGATCATCACCCCGACCGAGTACACCGGCGCGCTGATGGATCTGTGCCAAACCCGCCGTGGCGAGATGAAGAAGATGGACTACCTGTCGCCCGAACGGGTGGAGCTCGTGTACGAGGTTCCTCTCGCCGAGGTGGTGATCGACTTCTTCGACCAGATGAAGTCACGCACCAAGGGCTACGCCAGCCTCGACTACGAACTGTCGGGCTACCGGCCGTCGAATCTCGTGAAGGTCGACCTGCTGCTCAACGGACTGCCGGCCGATGCGTTCAGCACGATCGTGCACCGCGACTCGGCCTATCAGTACGGTGCTCGCATGTGCGAGAAGCTCAAGGAGCTGATCCCACGCCAGATGTTCGATGTGCCGATCCAGGCTGCCATCGGGGGCAAGGTCATCGCCCGTGAAACCGTGAAGGCGAAGCGCAAGGACGTGCTCGCCAAGTGTTACGGCGGCGACATCACCCGTAAGCGCAAGCTGCTCGAGAAGCAGAAGGAAGGCAAGAAGAAGATGAAGTCGATCGGCCGAGTCGAAGTCCCCGGCGACGTCTTCATCAACGCCCTCAAGCTGGATGACTGAGCAGCGAGCGGTGTCGTCGACGTTCCGCTCGCTGGAGAACTACAACGCCAAGCTTTTCTTCGCGGGGTTGGCGATCTCGAACGTCGGCACCTGGTTGCAGATGACAGCGATGTCGCTGCTTGTCTATCAACTGACCG
>DASQFE010000369.1:0-4544 GCA_035633295.1 Ilumatobacteraceae bacterium
GCAGCGTTGATCGCGGCGGTCATGCTCGTGCTGGTCCTCATCGAGCCGAACATTCTCGAAGCGCCGTTCGAGAACGAGCGGACACTCCTGTTCACCTTCGGCGGAACGGCGCTCGCCGCGCTCGCGTTCGTCGCGATGCTCCGGCTCCGTGTGCCTGTGGCCATCAGAGTGATCGTGCTGGTGGTGCCGTTCGTGATCGTGAGCTGGTGGTTGATCTCGCCGTACTTCATCGATGACGTCGTCGACGAGGACTTCACCACGTCGATCTCCGAGCAGGTCGTCTCCGCCGACGGCGCGCCCGCGGTCGCCCCGCCGCCGGAGGTTCCCCTCGGCGACGCTCCTGTCACTTCGAGCAACCCGATCGTCGACGACCTACCGACCCAGGAGCAGCCACCTGCAGCCACAGAACCCTCCGAGCAGGTCGTCACCGCCGACGGCGCGCCCGCAGTCGCCCCGCCGCCGGAGGTTCCCCTCGCCGACGCTCCTGTCACTTCGAGCGACCAGACTGTCGAAGGCGTACCGGCCCAGGAGGAGCCACGTGCAGCGGCAGAACCCACCGAGCAGGAACCTCCGCCACCACCGCCCAACGGACCCGTTCTGCTCGGGGCAGGTCGGTTCGTCGGCCTGGCCGGCCATTCCGGAACCGGTGACGCCGGCATCTTCCAGAACTCCGACGGGTCACTGGTGCTTCGCTTCGAGAACTTCGCCATCGGGAACGGCCCCGACCTCGAGGTGTACCTCGTGCCCGGGCCCGACCAGATCTCCCTCCGCGAGGGCTCGATCCATCTCGGTGCGCTCAAGGGTAACATCGGCGACCAGAACTACGAACTGCCAGCGGGCACCGAACTCGCACCCGGCGCGTACACGGCGCTCGTGTGGTGCGAGGCGTTCAGCGTCGAGTTCGTCGGCGCCACCGTCGTCATCTGAGACTCCCCGGCAGATGACGATCTGAGCGACAAAGCGCACGCAGAGACGACACCTTCCCGACCGCCAAACCGACGATCGAGGTCGCATCATCGCCCTCGTGAATGCAACACTCCTCGCCCGCCACAACCTCCACGACGACGAGCGAAAGCTCGTGAGCGAACTGCTCGCAACGAGCTGACCTTCACCGAGCGTTGCGGAGTGTCAGCAATGGTTTCGTCGGAGATGATCCCCTCAGGGGACAGGGGAATCGCCATCGACAGGGGGGTCGGTCATCGAGGCACCGGGCGCCGACGCCCAGGAGGCATCGAGACCGAAGACGCGCATGGCTTCGTAGGCGACGGACGTGTGCGACGTGCGCACCTCGAAGGCGATGAACCCCGTCCCGACCATGAGCGATGCAGTCCCTGCAAGGAACAGGAACAACGCGACGGTGCCGAGCACGTCCGAGTCAGCAAGCGCGGCGGCACCAATGACGAACATGCTCACGACGAGCGTCACGACGCTGGTGTACCCGAGAAGAATGCCGTGACGGACCAGGAGGTGACGATGGATCAGCATCGGCGCTTGGTGATCGATCTCGGTCAGCCGCTCACGAGCAAGAGCCCGGTGGCTTTCGGCCGGAGTCGTCAAGACCAGACTGAGCCGTTCGGCAGCAAGCGCCCTGATGCGGTCGTTGATCGACGAGTAGTGGGACAGCATCCCCGTCAGGAGGATGCCGCACGCGGTCACCATGACAACTGGGGCCAGGATGAGTTGGATCGTCCTTCCGGCGGTTTCGATGTCCATGGGGCATTCGGTCCCTGCTCGAACGCTGGCGTTACGTCCCGAACGAACTTCTTGGTCATTCGAGCGCTGCGAGCGCGTCGAGTGCGCCGCGAATGAAGGTCGGGTACGCGTAGATCATCGAGCGGAGCTCCGACACCGGCACACGAGCGTGGACCGCCAGGTTGAACAAGCCGAGTAATTCCCCACCGCGAGGGCCCACTGTGGTTGCGCCGACCAGCACACCCCGATCGGCATCCTCGACGAGCTTCATGAGGCCCTCATTGCCTGCACCGTGCAGCCAACCACGGCTTGACGTGGAACTGTCCGCCACGCCCACACGCACGTTGAGTCCCGCGGCTCGAGCCTGTGCCTCGGTGAGTCCGACCGACCCGACCTCGGGGTCGGTGAACGTCACCCGAGACACCGCATGAGTCTCGGCCAGGCGAGGATTCTCGACACCCAAGATGTCATCGACAGCGATGCCCGCCTCGTACGCCGCCATGTGCGTGAACGACCCGCGACCGGCGATGTCGCCGACCGCCCAGAGCCTTGAAGCTCCGATCACCCGCATGCGGTCGTCCACGGTGAAGGTGGGACGAGCGGTCTCGTCGAGACCGACCGAGTCGAGGCCGATGCCGCGCACATTCGGGATCCGGCCCGCCGCAACGAGAATCTCGTCAGTCGTCACACGTGATCCGTCTGCCAGTTCCGTCGTCACCTGACCGTCGCGTCGTACGGCGACGGCAAGCTGGCCGGTCATGATCGTGATTCCCTCGGAACCGAGCACGCTCGCCACCAACGCACTCGACTCGGGCTCTTCAGGGGCGAGGACACGGTCAGCAGCTTCGATCACGGTCACCTTCACCCCGAATCGGGAAAGGGCCTGCGCGAGTTCGAGCCCGATTGCACCGCCACCCATGACGGTCAACGACGCGGGCAGCGATCGAATCTTGAACACCTCGCGGTTCGTCCACGGATGGGCCTCGGCAAGGCCTGGCACCGGAGGTAGGGCCGGTGACGTCCCGGTTGCGATGACCACGCCGAGCCGTGCGACGTACGTGTCGTCGCCGACACGGACACGGCCTTCGCCATCGAGCGCCCCTCGTCCCCTGACGAACGTGCCTCCAGTGCCGACGAAGCGGTCGACGGCAACGGTGTCGTCCCAGTTGTCGGTCGCCTCATCGCGGATCCTGTCGGCCACCTTCGAGTAGTCAGGCGTGACGGTGGCCGTGCCGGCCATCGCGTTCACACGGCCCGCCTCGGCCAGCAGATCAGCAGCACGGATGATCATCTTCGACGGCACGCATCCGTAATAGGGACACTCACCGCCGACCAGGTGGCTCTCGATCCCGACAACCGACATCCCCGATTCGGCGAGCCGGCCGGCCACTTCCTCGCCACCCGGTCCCATTCCAATGACCACAACATCGACTTGGTGCGTTTGCATCGCTCCTTTGTCTCCGCTGCCGGCGATTCGTTACGACTGAAACGAATCGCATGGCCACCGGACAGTGAGACCATGCACTCCACCTTCCTGCGCGTCGGGGATCAGTTTCCCGACGCCGAGCTCCTCGATCACGAGGGCCGACCTCGATCGATCTCGAGCTTCCTGACTCCAAGTCGGATCGACCCCTATCTCGGTTTCAACGAGGGTTACCCGGCCATCATCGTGTTCATCCGCGGACCGTTCTGTCCCCGGGATCAGTCCCAACTCCGAGCCCTTGTCGGCGCGCAGCACGAGCTGGGCCTGAACGGATGCAGCATCGTGACGGTGAGCGTCCAGCCCCCGGAGGTTCTTGCAGCGTTCCGATTCGGTCTCGGCGCAACGTGGAGTTTTCTCTCCGACCAATCTCGAGATCTGATCGGGGCCCTCGATCTGATCGACGAGACCGAGGGAGAGGAAGCGTTCGTGTCGCGGCCGATGACGTTCGTCCTCGACGAAGGCTGCGCGGTCCGCTCGGTCTACGACGGTTGGTGGTCGATCGGGCGCCCCAGCCCCGAGGAACTCCGCCGCGACATTCGCGCGATCATGTCGTCGACGCCGCGGTTCCCGTATGACGCTTGGACCACACCTCGCGCCACCCAGGTGCGTGTGCCCCAGCAGACGTGGCTCGGCGACCACGAAGCTCTCCCGGATCCCGAACACGCCGGCCGGGTCGCATGGTTCGATCCGGCCCGCGGGATCGGTGTGATCACCCCCGACCGGTCCGACGCCGGGATCGACGACGACATCGAGGACGCAGTCTTCTTCAGTTTCACCGCGATCCCAGGGTCGGGATACCGGACTGTCCGCCCCGGCCACCGGGTGATGTTCGATCTTGCCGACAACCCCATCGGTCCGGTTGCGACGCGTCTCGTCGTGGTTGGTTGACATGAGCGTGATCAACGCCATGCCCGAGTTCCAGCGCCACGCCGAACGGAATCGACGACGGCCGCCGCATCTCGTCAAGCCGCTGTCGGCGTGCGCCCCTCGGTCGACAGCGCGATCGCTGACAGTGCACCAACTGTCGTTCGAAGGTCCCGATGGTTACTCCTCAGCGGGCGGTCTCGGTGTCCGTGTCACCGGGCTTGCGAATGCACTCGCGACCGGAGTGGCCACCGACCTCTACTTCGTCGGTGATCCCGATCTCCCGGCAGTCGAGCAGCGGTACAACGTGACGCTACGACGCTGGTGTCAGCACATCTCCCGGCGCGCCCGGGCGGGGGTCTATGACGCCGAAGAGGACAAGATCGCCGATCTGTGTGCCTGGTGGCCGGCGCATGTTGCCGATCGTGTTCATGCTGATGCTGCTGCTGGCATCCACACCATCGTGCTGGCAGAGGATTGGCACACGGTCTGGCCGCTGATCGGG
>DASQFE010000370.1:0-4224 GCA_035633295.1 Ilumatobacteraceae bacterium
GCACGATCCCCGAGCCGGTGTTGGAGTTGGCGCTCGAGGTCGAGGATGCGCCCCGGCACCTCGGCATCCACTCCGGCGGCATGGTGATCTGCGACCGGCCGGTGATCGAGGTGTGTCCGGTCGAGTGGGCTCGGATGGACAAGCGGTCGGTGCTGCAGTGGGACAAGGACGATTGCGCCCGCACCGGCCTCGTGAAGTTCGATCTGCTCGGGCTCGGGATGCTGTCCGCGCTCCACTACGCGGTCGATCTCGTGCGGGAACATCGCGGTTACGAGATCGACCTCGCCACCATCCCCCAGGACGACGACGTGTACGCGATGCTGTGCCGGGCCGACACCGTCGGTGTCTTCCAGATCGAGTCGCGGGCGCAGATGGCGACGCTGCCGCGGCTCAAACCGCGCCGGTTCTACGACCTCGTGGTGGAGGTGGCGCTGATCCGGCCGGGCCCGATCCAGGGTGGGTCGGTGCATCCGTACATCCGGCGCCGCAATGGCCTGGAGCCGATCACGTACCTGCACCCACTACTGGAAAATTCTCTTGGGAAGACGCTCGGCGTGCCGCTGTTCCAGGAGCAGCTGATGCAGATGGCGATCGACGTGGCCGGGTTCACGCCGGCGCAGTCCGACGAGTTGCGCCAGGCAATGGGGTCGAAGCGTTCGGCGGCGCGGATGGAGCGGTTGAAGGAGCGGCTGTTCATCGGGATGGCCGAGCGTGGGATCACCGGCGAGATCGCCGATGAGCTGTTCATGAAGATGAAGGCATTCGCCAATTACGGCTTCCCCGAGTCGCACTCGGTGAGTTTCGCCTATCTCGTCTACGCGTCGTCGTGGATCAAGTACCACGAGCCGGCAGCGTTCTGTGCGGCATTGCTCAACGCGCAGCCGATGGGGTTCTGGTCGCCGCATACGTTGGTGCGTGATGCCCGCCGCCACGGCGTGGTCGTACACACCCCCGACCTCAACGCGTCGCGTGCTGGGGCGACGTTGGAGCCGAGCGATTCGTCACAGAACGGGGTCGCGGTACGGCTCGGGATCGGCTCGGTACGCGGAATCGGCTCGGAGCTGGCCGACGAGATCGAGGCGACCCGCACGGCGGGTGGACTGTTCGCCGACACCGAGGACCTCGTGCGGCGAGTGCCGTCGCTGACGTTGGCGCAGATGGAGGCGATGGCCACCGGCGGGTTGTTCGGCGAGTGTTTCGGGCTCGATCGACGCATGGCGCTGTGGACCGTCGGCGCGACTGCACAGTCACGGCCCGGGCGGTTACCGGGGGTGGTCACCGGTGATGCAGCGCCGCGCCTGCCGGGGATGACCCCGGTGGAGGAGGCAGTCGCCGACCTGTGGGCAACCGGCGTGTCGCCCGATGGGCATCCGACGATCTTCATACGGGAGCATCTGAGCAAGCTCGGCGTTCTCACGTCGTCGCAGCTGTGGGACCCCGAGCCGGGTTCGGTCGTGCGGGTCGCCGGGGTGGTCACTCACCGTCAACGGCCGATGACGGCGCAGGGTGTCACGTTCCTCAACCTGGAGGACGAGACCGGCCTGATCAACGTGGTGGTGTCGAAAGGATGCTGGGCGAGGTTCCGCAAGGTCGCTCGCGAGGCCCCGGCGATGCTCATCCGCGGTCGTCTCGAACGCAGCGAAGGCGTCGTCAACATCGTCGCCGACCACCTCGCCCCCCTCCCCATGCCCGCGCCGACAGCCTCCCGCGACTTCCGCTGAATCACAAATGGGGTCAGACCCCATTTGTGAGATCAGATGCCGGTGTCGATCGGGGGCGAGGGTGGGCCGTCGTTGCTCAATCGGCGCAGCAGCGAGCCGAGCTGGCGCGGAGCGAACCACGTGCCGGCGGTGGTGGCCGACTCGATGTGGTCGAGGTGCCACCAACGAAGCTCGTGGAGGCGTTCGGCTCGCAGCTGCTCCCACGAAAGTGCCGGGGCCGGCTCGAACCGCTCGGTCGCCTCGACAAGGTAGTAGCGGTCACGTTGGCCGTCCCAGAGGCCGTCCTCGTGGGGAATGATGTGTTCACGGTTCCAGACGTGCGCGCCGACCACCGGATCGTGGAGCCCCACTTCCTCGATCAGCTCCCGATGCAGCGCTTCGAGGTGTGTCTCACCCGGATCGATGCCGCCCCCCGGCAGCGACCAGACCGTCCGCGTGGGGAACTCGAAGCGCACGAGCAAGATGTGCTGATCGGGCGTGACCAGCAGCGCGCGAACGGCCTGGCGGATGCGGAGCTCTGACACTGTCAATCGTTCGGGGTGTCGCGCAGGCCGTCGTTGAATGCCTTGTACATGCCGTACACGCTCTTGCACTTCTCGCACACCGGCAGCTGCTTCGGATCGCGTGATGGCACCCACACGAATCCGCACAGCGCCTCGATCGGTGTCCCCATCACACGTGCCTCCAAAACGACCGCTGCGGCGTTCTCGCCCCGTTTGGTCTTCACGATGTGAGCGGCAGTCGGTTCGCCGGTTTCGGTGGTCTCGTCGGTGTCGACATCGACGCGTTCGACGGGCATCGTTTCGAGGTCGGTCATGCGATCAGTGAATCACATGGGTAGGATTCCTTTCGTGCTCACCGCCATTGCCGCCGTTGTTGCTGCTCTCGTAGCAGCCGCAGGTGCAGCTGTGGCAGCACGCCGCCCCGCACCCGTACTCATTCCGGTACGGGTCAGGCGGGGGACACGAGCCCAGCGGCAACGCTGAGCACTCGTTGAACTCGCCCGACCAGCCGGACACCGGCGGCGGGCCCCGCTGTTGGTCGCCGGTGACCCCTCTCACCACACTCAAGGACCGACGATGACCAGCACCACCAACTCGACGGACAACTCGACCGGCACCGGCATCCCGGACGGCACTGACCTCACCGACCCGCATGCCGACGACCCGGCGTTCCACCTTCATCAAGGCGGCAAGCTGTCGATCGCCTCGCGGGTACCGATCAACGGCCCGGAGGATCTCTCGCTCGCCTACACCCCTGGTGTCGGGCGTGTGTCGCAGGCCATCGCCGACGAGCCCTCGCTCGTCTGGTCGCTCACGGGGAGGTCGAACGCCGTTGCCGTGCTCTCGAACGGCACCGCCGTGCTCGGCCTCGGCGACATCGGCCCCGAGGCGGCGATGCCGGTGATGGAGGGTAAAGCGGTGCTGTTCAAGCAGTTCGGCGGTGTCGATGCCTACCCGATCTGTGTCAATGCTCGAACCGTCGATGAGATGGTGGCGATCGGCAAGGCCATCGCCCCCACCTTCGGCGGCATCAACCTCGAGGACATCAAGGCGCCGGAGTGCTTCGAGATCGAGCGTCGACTGCAGGCCGAACTCGACATCCCCGTGTTCCACGACGACCAACACGGCACCGCCATCGTGGCGCTTGCAGCGTTGATCAACGCCGCCGAGGTCGTCGGCAAGCGGGTCGAGAACCTACGTGTCGTGATCGTCGGAACCGGGGCGGCCGGTGTGGCGGTGGCTGAACTGCTCCATGATGCGGGCGTCGGCCAGGGCGGGACGGGCGACATCATCGGCGTCGACAGCTCGGGAATCCTGCATCGCGAGCGTGCGAATCTCACGCCGACCAAGCAGTGGTTCGTCGACAATGGCAACCGCGACGATCGGCGTGGCGGAGTGCGCGAGGCGCTGACGGGGGTCGACGTGCTCTTGGGGCTGTCGGGCCCTGGGATCATCCAGCCAGAGTGGCTCGCCGAGATGGCCGATGACGCGATCGTGTTCGCCATGGCCAACCCGACGCCCGAGGTGATGCCCGAGTTGATGCCGTCGAACGTGTCGGTCATCGCCACCGGCCGCAGTGACTTCCCGAACCAGATCAACAACGTGCTCGCCTTCCCCGGCGTGTTCCGTGGGATGCTCGACGTGCAGGCAACGAGGTGCACGATCGAGATGAAGCGAGCCGCCGCCGATGCGCTGGCAGGCCTCGTGTCGGAGCCGACTGCGAAGCGCATCATTCCGGGCGCATTCGAGTCCGGGGTCGCCGACGCAATCGCCGACGCGGTCGGTGCCATGGCCATGGTGCAGGGGTACGTCCGCTCCTGAGTGGTCGCCGATCTGCCCGCGCCACCGTCGCGTAGTGCAGCCGAGTGATGAGCGAGCGGCCCGTATCCCGGCCCTTCGCTCATCGCTCGTGGTTGAGCTCGGCGAGTTCGGCGGCGAGGTTCGTCCGGGCCTGTTGCTCCCACAGGGCGCGCGCGGTCGGCGTGGAGTAGATCGCCGTC
>DASQFE010000371.1:0-3333 GCA_035633295.1 Ilumatobacteraceae bacterium
AGATGGACGTCGAACTCGATGCCGTTCGCTCCGAGGTCAAGCGCGCGCGTGAACGAAGCCATCGTGTTTTCCGGCGCCTCGTGCGACGCACCACGATGACCCACGACCTTCACAGATTCAGTCCCCATCAGAGCACTCTGACACTGTCAGCCTGTCGAGGCGGACATTCGCCTACGTCCACCGACAACAGCCCTCCTTCGTCAGCGATACGCCTCGCGTTCTCTCCCGGTCGCAAGGCGACAGACTGCCCCCAACCGCCGGCTCCGAGTGCTCTGGCTGACGACCGACTCCTCGGGAAGAAGCGCTCGTGTGCGAGCCTACGCCCGTGGAATCTGACGTCACGTTCCGCACGATGGGCAGGCACGAGCTGCCTCGCGTCGCCGAAATCGACCGGCATGAACGCATCGAGGTGCTGTACGAACAGCGGGGCACCCAACTCATCGAACGGCACGGGCGTTGGGATGCAGCCGGTTGGGACCCCGATGGCACCGGTGAACACTCCGTCGCAGCCAAGGTGCGCGAAGCCGAGCAGTACGTGGATGGGCACGGCATCGTTGTCGGCGCGTTCGCCGATGGCCGGCTTGTCGGGATCGCGATCGTCCTGCCACATCTGCGACCTCAGATCGCGCAGCTCGCCTTTCTCCACGTGAGCGCACCGTTCCGCAAGACCGGCGTCGGTAGCCGCCTTTCAGATCAACTCGACCAGATCGCACGCGACCTCGGTGCCACCGAGATGGTCGTGTCAGCGACACCCTCGGTGAATACCGTGCGCTTCTACCTTGCTCGCGGCTACCAGCCCACCGAGGATCCACTGGTCGAGTTGCTGCAGCTCGAACCCGACGACATCCACATGCACAAGGCACTCTGACCGAGACGCCTCCGACTCGATGTCGCAACCATCCCCAAACGCCTAATACACGTGTGATCCTGACGGCATCCGCGTCGGCTTTGGCGGCTGCTGGGAGCTTGGGCTGATGAACCAGTTCCCTTGTCTTGTTCGATCCTCGAGTCCGGGCGGGGAGGTGAGGTATGCGCTGGGCGATCCGTTGGTGGATTCGTATCTGGCGTTCGTGGCTGGGCGGTGTCGTGCGAACACGTTGCGGGCG
The DNA here is from genome assembly GCA_035633295.1 of Ilumatobacteraceae bacterium. Taxonomy (GTDB): domain Bacteria; phylum Actinomycetota; class Acidimicrobiia; order Acidimicrobiales; family Ilumatobacteraceae; genus Sva-07. The sequence goes on from DASQFE010000371.1 coordinate 1,107, forward strand.
GTTGCTCATGATCTGAAGGTCTTCTTCACCGTTGTCGACAAGGCACCGGTTGATGTCGTTGCAGCGGACGTGTTCGCGTTCATCGCCGAACAGCGCGGCGATCGGACGGTGGTGCGGATCGGTGACGGCGAGTCGAAGTTGTCGGCTCGCACGATCGCTCGGCGGTTGTCGTCGATCTCGGGTCTCTACGCGTATCTGGTCGCTCGTGGCGACACGGCGGTCGCTGCAAACCCGGTCCCGCGTGGGTTGTCGACGCGTCGTCGGGGTGGGCGTCGACGCGAGGTGCCGTTGGTGCGGGTGCCGCGGACGCTGCCAAAGATTCTCTCGCCGAGCGAGGTGACTGCGCTGTTGGCGGCACTACGAACCCACCGGGACCGGGCGATGGTGCTCGCAATGGTGCTGGGCGGTCTGCGCCGTTGCGAGGTACTCGGTCTGCGCCTGGGTGACATCCAAGTGCCGGAACGATCGTTGTTCATCGCCGAAGGCAAGGGCGGCCATCAGCGCGTGATCCCGATCTCGAACACCTTCTTCGTCGCCGTCGGCGACTATCTCCGTCACGAACGACCCCGCGACGCCGACACCGACCGGGTGTTCGTCACATTGAAGGGCCCGACACGTGGCCGCCCGCTCACCGCTGATGGGATCGACACGATCCTGCGAGGCGCCCGTGACCGTGCCGGGCTCGCCAAAGCAACGTGCCATCAGTTGCGCCACACCTGTTTGACGCGGCTTCGCGAGGCAGGCATGGAACTCGAAGCAGTCCAGGCTCAAGCCGGCCACGCGTCGATCGAATCGACGCGCATCTACCTCCACCTCACCAACGACTGGCTCGCCGCCGAGTATCGACGAGCAACCGAACGCATCGACGCCGATGCCGCAGCCGAGCTGCGCTCGATGCAGGAGATCAACCAGTGACCGCCGTCGCTGTCACCGCCAGCGTCGAGGCGTGGATCCCACGCCCCGGGTCCGATCGTGAGTGGCCGGAGCTGTCGCTGCAGGCACCGCTTCTGGTGGTCACGATGCGCCGCTACCTGCTGCAACTCACCACGTTCCTCGCCCCGCGCAGCGTCGACGCCGCCGATGGCACCCTGCGCCAGTTCGCCCGCTGGCTCGTCGCGAACACCGACGCCCGCACCGTCGCCGACATCACCCGAGTGCACATCGAGGACTACAAGGTCTGGCTCGCTGCCCAACCCGGCACCAAGACCCCGACGCTCGCGAAGAACACCCAACGCCAACGACTGCGCATGATCCGGATCTTCATCGAGCGGCTCATCGAATGGGACTGGCCCGACGCACCCGGCCGCAACCCGATCCTGCACGGCGACATCCCACCACGCCCCGAGCCGATCCCGAGATTCCTCACCGACCAACAAGCCGCCGCGTTCATGGCCGCCGCCGCAGCCCACCCACTGCCGCGCTACCGACTCGTCGCCCAAGTCCTCGCCCGCACCGGACTACGCGCCACCGAACTCTGCGAGCTCGCCGCTGACGCCGTGACCCGCATCGGCAACGACGGCTACTGGCTCCGCATCCCGGTCGGCAAGCTCCGCAACGACCGCATGATCCCGCTCCACGCCGACCTCGTCGAACTGTTCGCCGACTGGACCGCCACCAACAACGAACACATCCGAACCTCCGGCCGACTTCTCGCCGACGGACACGCACCCATCGACCGGCGAACCGTCCACCGCATCGTCGCCCGCATCGGCGCGACCGCCGGCATCGACGACATGCACCCCCCACCGCCTCCGCCACACCCTCGCCACCCAAGCCATCAACCGCGGCATGCGCCTCGAAGCAATCGCCGCGCTCCTCGGCCATCGCTCACTCGAGATGACCCTCGTCTACGCCAAGATCACCGACCGCGTCGTCGCTGACGAATACGCCGCCGTGTGCGAGCAGATCGACGCCCTCTACGCCACCGCTGCGACACCCGGCGCGCTGCCCGCCGAGATCGAGACCAACGCCATGGCTCGGCTCCGCCAAGAAACCCACGCCCGCATGCTCGGCAACGGCATGTGCACCCGCCCCGTCGAGCTCGAATGTCGCATGGAAACCATCTGCGAAACCTGCGCCTACTTCGACACCGGACCCGAGTTCGTCCCCGTCCTGCTCCGCCAACGAAATCACGCCCGAGACCACCAACAACCCGACCGCGCCGCCCTCTACGACAGCCTCATCCAACGAACCGGAGCCACCCCTTGACAGCGATCACACGTATAAC
>DASQFE010000372.1:0-8998 GCA_035633295.1 Ilumatobacteraceae bacterium
ATCGTTCTGGTGATCGGCATCAAGTTCGTCGAGAAACTGGTCACGGCCAAAGAGCCGATCGACGTGCTCTGGTACGGCCTCGGATCGGCTGCCGTGATGGCCGTCCTCATCGGCTGGAACACCCTGAAGTCGCCGAGTGGCAAATGAGTCGCATCATCTAGAGTCATGACGTGATCTGCGTTCCCCTTCACCTCGTCCGCACCGCCACCCGCTGCCTGGTCGCCGTTGGGCTCCTGCTTCTGCTCGTCGTACCCATCACTCCGACGCGAACCGCGTCGGCCCAGGCGAGCGGCTGGGTTCTCACGTCGTTCTGCACCCCCACCGAGTCGTATCCCGCGTTTCGCCAGTTTCGCGTCCGCAACTCCACCGGGGCCGCCGACGACGTCGTGCTCCGCAACCAGTCGATCAACCAGCAGATCGCCGTGACGGCGCCCCCCGGCGACTCGTTCTGGCTCGTCCCAGCGGGGCCGGGGACCAACACGGTGCAGCTGCTCGTCGACAACGTCGTGGTCGGGGTGAAGGCGTCGAACAACTACGTCTGCGCCGTGCTGGCCGGTAACGCGTTGTGCGATCCCGTCACGGGGAACACGACCGTGACATGGACGCTGCGCAACAACGACGGGGGACCCGCCACGATCACGAATGGTGGCGGTCTCACCTTCAGCCCGAACCCCGTACCGGGCAACTCGTCGTCCACTGCCACCGAGATCGTGCCACCGTCGGCAACCAACCAGGTCGACACGTTGACGGTGATCCTCGACCTCGGTCGCGGTGTCGAGAGCCGACCGAGCGCCTCGGTGAACATCGGTGTGTGCGTGCCGCCTGGCGTCACGTCGTTCACGTTCACCAAGACACCGTCGGTCACCACCGCCGAGGTCGGCCAGACGATCACCTACACGTACTCCGGTAGGAACACCGGCACGGTTCCCCTCGAGGTCGTCGGGCTGGTCGATGATCGGCTCGGCGTGGTGATCACCGACCCCTCGGTGGTGACCCTCGTCAACCCAGGCGAGACGATCTCACGAACTGTCACCTACGTCGTCAAGCCGACGGATGCGGCAACCACCATCGTGAACAATGCCGTCGTGGTCGTCCGGACCATCGTGCAGGGGGTGGCAGGCGATCCACAAACCGGAGTCGCAACCGCCCAGGTCGTCGTGCCCGAGCAGGTCATCGTCGAGCCGCCCCAACCTCCGGGCACGACCGTTCCGGGCACGACCGTTCCGGGCGCGACGGTTCCGGGCACGCTCCCCGCAACCGGCAACAGCGAGGACCGGTCAGTCGTGCTCGCCTTCATTGCCGCGGGACTGATCGGGCTCGGCCTCATCGTCCGACGCGCCGCTCGCACCGACTGATCACTCACACCGCAAATCCCCTCCGAGGCACCACCACGACGGTGCCGTCATCGGCGTCGACCTCGACGGTGACGCACACGTGGAATACTTCGCCGAGTCGCTCGGCCGTCAGCACCTCACTCGCTGGGCCCGCCGCCACGATGCTGCCCCGGTCGAGCATCACCAGCCGGTCGGTGTAGATCCCGGCGAGCGTCAGGTCGTGCATCGCCGAGATCACGGTGAGGCCGCTGTGCTGACGGAGTTCGGTGACCAGCTCCAACGCCTGCTGCTGGTGACCGATGTCGAGCGCCGACGTCGGCTCGTCGAGCAACAGCACCGGGGCCTGCTGCGCAAGCGCGCGGGCAATCACCACCCGCTGGCGTTCGCCGCCGCTCAACGACCCGAGCATCCGATCGGCGAACTCGCCGAGCCGCAACCGATCGATCACCTCGGTGGCAATCGCGTGATCGTGGCCGGTCTCGGTGCCGAAGTAGCTGACGTACGGGGTGCGGCCGAGCAGGACATAGTCGCCCACCGTCATGTCGTTCGGGATGAGCGGTTCCTGCGGAACGTACGCGATGAGCTGCGCCCGCTCACGTGCATGGAGGTCACCCAGCGCCAGCCCGTCGACCGCCACGGTGCCCGTCGATGCGATGAGCCCGACTGCCGCCCGCAACAGCGACGACTTGCCGGCACCGTTCGGGCCGATGAGGCCGAGCCACTCGCCCGACTGCACCTGCGCCGTGAACGGCGCGACGACTTCGTTCTTGCCGTACGAGACAGCGACCCGGTCGAAGGTGATCGAGCTCATCCGGCCACCCGCTTGGTCCGCAACAGGTAGATGAAGAACGGCGCACCGATCAGCGCCGTCAGTACCCCTATGGGAGTCTCCGCGGGGCTGGCGATCGTCCGACCGAGCACGTCGGCGAGGATCAAGAACGCGGCGCCGAGCATCAGCGACAGCGGGAGCAGGCGGCGATATCCCGCCCCGGCAACCAGCCGGATCACGTGCGGCACGACCAGCCCGACGAAGCCGATGAGCCCACTCACCGACACGACCGCAGCGGTGCCGAGCGTGGCCGCAACCACGATCACCAGCCGCGTTCGCGCCACCGACACACCCAACGTCGCCGCCTCCACGTCGCCCACTCGGAACACGTCGAGGTGGCGGCGGTGCAGCATCAGCACGATGCAACTCACAGCCACATACGGCACGACCAGTCGAACGTCCGTCCATGTCGCTCCCGACAATCGACCAAGGATCCATTGGAAGACTTCGCGGACCAGCTCGGCGTTGCGCTGCAGAATGAACGTCTGGACCGCCGTCACGAACGACACAACCGCCACGCCGGCGAGCACCAGCGTCACCCCCGACCGCGACCCGCCGACAGACGCGCCGACCGCGTACGTGACAGCCACAGTCAGCAGTGCGAACACAAACGCTGCCGTCGGAACGGGGTCGATCGCCCAACCGACGGTCACCCCTCGACCGAACGTCAGCGCAAGCGTTGCACCGAGCCCGGCGCCGGCAGCTGTGCCGAGGAGGTACGGATCGACCAGCGGGTTGCGGAACACGCCCTGATAGCTGGCACCCGCGATCGACAACATCCCGCCGACGATCCCGCCCAAGACGACCCTCGGCATGCGGATGCGCCACACGATGTTCCACTCCGCGTCGCTCACACCGGAGTCGATCGATATCCACGGCAGGCGGTCGAGCAGCTCGAGCGGCACCTGCCACCAGGGCGGGCCGGCGGGGCCCACCGACGCGCCGATCAGCACCGCCACCACGAGCACCGCTGCGCTCGCGCCGTACCATGCTGCATCGCTGGCGTTGACGGCAGGGGTCACCTTGGCGGGGAGCTGATCGACGCCGATGTTCACCTCACTGGCGCTTCGGACTCGTCGAGTCGCAGCTCACGCGGGGACCAAAGCCTGCTCGACCGCTGCTGCGACTGCGGCGAGGTAGTCGACGACACGAGGACCCCAGCGCGACGCGACGTCGTCATCCATCTCGACGACGTTGCCGTTCAGCACGGCGCTGAGTGCAGCCCAACCTTCACGATTGGCGACCGTCTCGGCCGTCTCGGCGCAGCACTTCGTGTCGGCGAGGAAGATCAGGTCCGGGTCGGCCGACACGACGAACTCGGCACTCAGCTGCGGGAACCCACCGCTGTCACCTTCGACTCGATCGGCGATGTTCTGCAGGCCGAGCAGCGCGTAGATCTCACCGATGAACGTCGATGAGTCGGCGCTGTACAGCGTCGGATCGAGCTCGTGAAAGAAGGTGAGCGGCTCATCGGTTGCCGGTGTCGCCGCCACGATCTCGGCGATGTCGGTCTGCATCGACGAGACCAGCTCGGCGGCTTCGCCGACGGAACCGGTGATCGCACCGAGCTGTTCGATCTGGGCGTACGTGTCGTCGATTGTCAACGCGGCGGGACCGTCCCACCAAGCAATGCCGAGCTCATCGAGCTGATCGCCGAGGCCCGTGAAGTCGCCGCCGATCACGACGAGGTCGGGGTCGTATGCCGCAATGGCCTCCACGTTCGGCTCGAAGCCCGACAGCTCGTTGGGGAGCTCGAGCGCCTCTGGCGGATAGTTCGAGAAGTCGTCGACGGCGACGAGCTGGTCACCGGCGCCGATCGCGAACAGGATCTCGGTGTGCGTCGGGCTCAGCGACACGATCCGCTGCGGTACGTCCGCCAGAACCGTTGCGTCGGCCGGAGCCGACCCGAGTGCGGTTTCGGCGGGTGCCGGCTGCTCCGTGGTGGCGACGCTGTTGGCCGGCGCATCGGCATCGGGATCGCCATCGCTGCCGCATGCTGCAGCGAGCAAGGCGAACCCGGCGATCGCACCGATCACCGCGCTCCTGCGTCGTCGTAATCGGGTGGGTACTACTTCGTTGATCAGGTGATCCTCCAATGACTTGGAGGACAAGCTGGGTCCGAGCAGGACGATGTCTTGCTTGCGAGCCGTCCCTTGCCTCGAGGGATTGATGTCGCGTCAGCCGAACAGGCGACCGGACTTGCTCCCGAGCGGCGAACCGCCGAGAAACCACCGTTGCGGGACAGCCTCGGATTCTCACCGAAGTTCGCTGTATCCACTGACAGTTCGACATCGTACTGGCCGCGCCGTACGCTGCCCAATCTCATGACCGCCGACGCCAACCTTGAAGCTGACGATCTCGCCCCCACCGAAGATCCGCGCCCCGATGGCCTCCGCGGCGCCGACTCGCTCGTGGTGCTGAATACCGGCAACGGCAAAGGTAAGTCGTCCTCCGCGTTCGGCATGATGGTCCGGGGCGTGGGCAGGGGCTGGAACGTGGCCGTCGTGCAGTTCATCAAGTCGGGCAACTGGAACACCGGCGAGGAGAAGGTCGGCCGGCAACTCGGTGTCGATTGGTACACGTTCGGCGAAGGATTCACCTGGGATTCCGAGGACCTGAGCAACGACCGCGCCCACGCTGCCGAGGGCTGGGCCAAGGCCGTGGAGATCATGAACGCCGGCGAGCATCAGCTCGTGATCTTCGACGAGTTGACGTACCTGCCGAGCTTCAACTGGCTTTCTGTCAGCGACATCGTCGACGCCATTGCGAACCGCCCCCGACACGTCAACGTCATCATCACCGGCCGCGACGCCGCACCCGAGCTCATCGACCTGGCCGACACCGTGACCGAAATGCGCGAAGTCAAGCACGCATACCAGCAGGGCATCCGGGCGATGCGCGGCATCGACTACTGAACCGGTTCGCGTCGTGGGTCTCACCGTGCTGCTGGGCGGCGCCCGAAGTGGCAAGAGTTCGTTGGCTGTCGAGATCGGCATGCGCCACGCCGGCCCGGTCACCTACATCGCCACCGCCCCGGCGCTCGACCAGGACATGGCCGACCGCATCGATCGGCACATCGCCGAGCGGCCACCCGAGTGGACCACCATCGAGGAGCGAACCAACCTCATCGGCGCCATGACGGCTGCAGGCGACTCGCTGGCAATCATCGATTGCCTCACACTGTGGACCTCGAACGTGATGTGGGAGGGCCGCGGCGACGCTGAGATCCGGGAACTTGCTGTTGCGGCCGCCCGCCACGCCGCCGCCCGTGCCATTCCCGTCGTTGCGGTGACCAACGAAGTCGGCCTCGGAGTACACCCGGAGACCGACCTCGGGCGTCGGTACCGCGACGTGCTCGGCCGTGTCAACCAGGCGTGGGCAGCCGAGTCGACTCGGACTCTCTTCCTCGTCGCCGGCAGGGCCCTCGAACTCCACGATCCCCTTCACGACGCCGGGAAGTACCTCGACACATGACACTGCTGCACGAACACCTCGCCGATCTTCCGGAGTGCGACCAAGCCTCACGCGATGCGGTGCACGAACGGGCGGCCAACATCCTTCGCCCGAGCGGAGCGCTCGCCTGGCTCGACGACATCGCCGCATGGGTCGCGGGATGGCAGCGCACCGACCAGCCGCGTGTTGCCAAGCCGGCAGGGCTGATCTTCGCCGCCGACCACGGTGTCGCTGCGGCGACCAAGGTGTCGGCGTATCCGACCGGAGTGACAGAGGCGATGCTGTCGGCCTATCGACAGGGCCGCTCGACCATCAATGCCTTTGCCCGAATCGCCGGGGCGACGGTCACCGCCGTCGACGTCGGCGTCGGCAATCCGACCGGCGACATCCGCTACGAAGCAGCATTGAGCGAGGAACGCTTCGACAACATCGTGCGCACAGCGTTCGCCGCCGTGGAGGAACTCGACTGCGACCTGCTCGTGCTCGGCGAGATGGGGATCGGCAACACGACGCCATCCGCAGCGATCGCCGCATCTCTGGCGGGCGGCGAGACGGCGGCGTGGGTCGGGCGCGGCACCGGCGTGGACGACGAGGGGCTCGCCCGCAAGCGCCAGGCAGTGCAGGAGGCGGTGCGACGGATCGCCGGGATCACCGATCCGATCGAGATCCTCCGCGAAGTCGGCGGCGCTGAAATCGCTGCCATCACCGCTGCAACCATTGCGGCACGACATCGATCGATTCCGGTGGTACTCGACGGGTACGTCGTCACGGCAGCGGTCCTGCCGTTGAACGAAATCGACCCGGCGGCGATTGCCCACTGCACGGTCGGGCACTGCTCATCCGAGCCAGGCCACCGCAAGCTCCTCGAACGACTCGGCAAGCCACCGCTGCTCGACCTCGACATGCGCCTCGGCGAAGGGTCCGGCGCAATGGCGGCGGTCCCATTGATTGCCATGGCATGCGCCGGAATCACCGACGTGCCCACGTTCGGCGAGTGGTTCGGCGAGTGACGAGCAGGTTCTTCGGTGGGTTCCTCGGCGCCGCCCAGTTCCTGACCCGCGTCCCCATCCGGCTTCGGGACGCGCCCGACCTGACGGCGAGCGTGCCCTGGTTTCCCGTGGTGGGCGCGTTGATCGGCGCCTTCGTGGGCGCGGTCGCCGCCGGGATGATGGAGCTTGTGCCGGCGCCGGTTGCTGCGGCCGTCGCCGTAATCGTCGGTGTGCTCCTGACCGGTGCGTTTCACGAGGATGGCCTCGCCGACACCGCCGACGCGATGGGCGGTTGGACACCCGAGCGTCGACGCGAGATCCTCAAGGACTCGCGCCACGGAAGTTACGGCGTCGCCGCCATGTGCGCCACGATCGTGCTACGGATCCTGTGCGTTGCAGCGCTTTCACCGGCCGTCGCATTCGCCGGGCTCATCGCCGCTCACACACTCGGTCGCGGCGCTGCGGTCGGCGTGATGGGGACCGTACGCTCAGTGCCCGAGGACGGCCTCGGTGCCGACTACACCCGCACGCTTGCGCGTTCGTCCCCCGTTGTGGGTGTGCTGGCGGCGCTCGTGATCACCACGGTTGCGACCGGATGGTGGGTTGCGCCGCTCGCACTCGCGGCGGGGATCGGCGCAACAGTCGTCACGTGGGTCGCCCAGCGCGCGTTCGGGGGCATCAGCGGCGACATCCTCGGCGCCGTCGAACAGGTCGGCGAATGCCTCGTCCTGATCGTCGTCACCGGCCTCGCCCTGCGCCACCAACTCTGGTGGACCTGACCGCTGCCGTCACTCATCGCCGCTCGTCAAGTCAGCCCTTGCCCCCAGAAGATCCAAAATTCGGAGCCATTGTTGCGCAGAGCGCAACAATGGCTCCGAATTTTGGAGAGCTCAGCCGACGAGGGCAGCGAAACGCTTCATGCCTTCGGCGAGGTCATCGTCGCCAAGGGCGAACGAGAACCGGCCGTAGCCACCGAGCCCGAATGCCTCACCCGGAACGAACGCCACCTTCGCCTTGTCGAGTACGAGATCGGCCAGCTCCAGCGTGCTCGACACGGTGACGCCGCCGACCGGGCGGTTCAGGAGACCCGTCAGGTCGGGATAGGCGTAGAAGGCACCCTGCGGCTCGAGACAAGTGACCCCGTCGATCGCGTTGAGCATGGTGTACATCGTCTGGGCCCGCCGGGCAAAGGCGGTGCGCATCATGACGACATCGTCGAGCGAGCCCGACACCGCCGCCAGGGCGGCGCGCTGGGACACGTTGGCGACGTTCGAGGTGGCGTGGCTCTGGAAGTTGGTCGACGCCTTGATGATGTCGTCGGGGCCGATCATCCACCCGACGCGCCAGCCGGTCATCGCATAGGTCTTGGCGACGCCATTGACGATCACGCACTGATTTGCGAGTTCGGGCACGAGGGTCGGCATCGACGCGAAGACGTTGTCGCCGTAGGTGAGGTGCTCGTAGATCTCGTCGGTGATCACCCACACGCCGTGATCGACGGCCCACTCCCCGATCGCTTTGACCATGTCGGGCGGGCACACCGAGCCGGACGGGTTGTCGGGGCTCACGAACAGCAACACCTTGGTTCGCTCGGTGTAGGCGGCGTCGAGCTGCTCGATGGTGACCTGGAACCCACTCGCTGCGTCGGTGTCGATGATCACCGGCACGCCACCGGCGAGGGTGATCGCCTCGGGGTAGGTGGTCCAAAAGGGCGCCGGGCAGATGACCTCATCGCCCGGATCGCACAGTGCGGCAAAGGCCGTGAAGACGGCGTGCTTGCCGCCGTTGGTGACGAGCACCTGCGACGGTGCGCACTCGAAGCCCGAGTCGCGCAGCGTCTTGGCGGCGATTGCTGCCTTCAGCTCCGGCAACCCGCCGGCGGGCGTGTAGCGATGGTTCTTCGGGTCGCGACATGCCTCGACGGCCGCCTCGACGATGTGCGCGGGCGTCGGGAAATCCGGTTCGCCGGCGCCGAAGCCGATGACGTTCTCGCCGGCGGCCTGGAGTGCCTTGGCCTTGGCGTCGACGGCCAAGGTGGCAGAGGGGGCAATCGCGGCAAGTCGTTCGGAGGTGCGCTTCACGTCGATCAGCCTGCCACAAGGATTCCTCCATCCCAACGACGGATTCACCGCCCGACCTGCGATGTGGCAACGCCAGGTGCACGCGCCATGCTGGAGGCCGTGAGTTCGGACCCCACCACCATTGTGATCCCCGCCGACCTTCTGCCTGACGACGGACGTTTCGGATGCGGGCCGTCCAAGATCCGCCCCGAGCAGATCGATGCGCTCGTCGCCGCCCAGAACACCGTCCTCGGAACATCACATCGCCAACCCGCCGTGAAGAACGTGGTCGGCAGTGTCCGCTCCGGGCTCACGTCGCTGTTCGGCCTGCCG